>JBBSFO010000882.1:0-1957 GCA_038238655.1 Thermomicrobiales bacterium
AGGAAGGGGAGCGAGAGAATACGATGCTGGAGTACCAGTCACACCAGACGACGCACGAGATGATGCCTTCCTGTACTAGCTCCATGTCGCCTTGAAGATCAATCCCGCTCGACGGCGCTACGAACGTCTCGGATTTGTCGTCATCGGAGAAACCACAACGCACGTCTGATGGCGAAATCTCCGCAGTAACCGTCGTCGTTCCCGCTGGTCGCATTCCGCGATTCATGCGATAAATGCACGGAACAATCCGTTCTTCTCCCCTCTCCATCGCAATGGAGAGGGGTCGGGGGTGAGGTATGGAACCGATCGCAATTCTCGATTACGGTGGCGGCAATGTCGCGAATGCGCACAACGCCTTTGCGCATGAAGGGGCAAATGCAGTCATCACCGCCGACCACGACGTGATCCGGCGCGCGCCCGGTGTCGTCCTGCCCGGTGTCGGCGCGACGGCGGACGTGATGGGCGGGCTGGAAGCGCGCGGCCTCGTCCCGATCATCCACGAGGTGATTGATGGGGGCACGACTCCCTTTCTTGGTATCTGTGTCGGCTTGCAGGTGCTGCTCGACCGTAGCGAGGAAGGGGAGATACACCCCTGCCTCGGCGTCGTGCCCGGCGCGGTACGGCGGCTGCCGCAAGGAATTATCGTGCCGCATATGGGCTGGAACACCGTGCGTCAGACGCAACAGCATCCCCTCTGGGAGGGTATCGCCGACTTCACGCCCTTCTATCACCTCCATTCCTATTTCTGCGACATTGCCGACCCGACGTGGATGGCGGGCGAAACTGCGTATGGCGTTCACTTCGCCTCCGTCCTCGCGCGCGGCACGGTGATGGGCACGCAGTTCCATCCGGAGAAAAGCGGCGCGGCGGGCTTGCGCCTGCTGCGTAACTTCGTTGCCATCGTCGCAGGCGCGCACGCTGTGCTGCCGGTTCCCGCCGCCGTCCGATGATCGTCATCCCCGCGATTGATCTGCGCGGTGGCAAGTGTGTCCGTCTCCTGCACGGCGACTTTTCACATGAAACGGTCTATGGCGATGACCCGGTGGCGATGGCGCGCCACTGGGCGGAGGCGGGCGCGGCGATTCTCCATGTCGTGGACCTCGATGGTGCGGCAGCGGGCAGCCCGCAGCAGACGGCATTGATCGCCGCTATCTGCGCCGCGATCCCGATCCCGGTCGAAGTCGGCGGTGGCCTGCGCACGCTGGCGGACATCGCGACGACTTTGGAGGCGGGCGTGAGCCGCGTCGTGCTCGGCACAGCGGCGATTGAGCACCCTGATCTCGTTACGGCGGCACTGATGGCGCACGGGCCGGAACGGATTGTCCTCGGCCTCGACGCGCGAGACGGCTACGTCGCTACGGGTGGCTGGCTGGCGACGAGCAGCGTTCGCGCCGTGGATCTCGCCTGTGCGATGGCGGAGCGCGGCGTTCGGCGTGTCGTCGCGACGGACATCGCCCGCGACGGCGCGCGCACGGGGCCGAACATCGACTTTCTCGCGGAAATCGCGACTAGTGGCCTCGCCGTGATCGCCTCCGGCGGCGTCAAGGATCGCAGCCATCTCGCCCTCCTTGCCACCGTCCCCGGTATCGAAGCCGTCATCACGGGCACCGCCCTCTACACCGGCGACCTCGCCCTCGGCCCCGGCGAATGGGAAGTGGTCGTGTCTGAGCAAAGATGATAAATGCTTCGCCGGACCGTCCGAAACCGAATCCTAACCAGCGAGTGATCCGCCCTTGCCCGTCGCCCTTGCGCATGCGACACTCCGGGCATGACCTCGACAATCGCCCCGCCTGCTTCCTCGCACATCGAAGCCCCACACCACCCACTGACCTTGTGGTTGATCGCGGCGCAATACGCGATTTTTGGCGTCACGTTTGCGATGATCAGCGTGCTCTGGAAGGACATCATCCTCGCCGTGCAGATTTCGGAGGCGACGTTCGGGCGCATCCTCGCGGTG
>JBBSFO010000883.1:0-1952 GCA_038238655.1 Thermomicrobiales bacterium
CGAGTGCCGGAAAATGTGCACGCCGGCAAGAGGAAGCCCGGCAGCTTTCAAGTAGCGCCGCAGGTTGCCGTAGAACGTCCCGCTCGTCACTCCCCGCGTGTGATCGCCGCTGGAGGGCCACAACGACGCGGTTGGCTGCATGGTCGCGATGTCGCGCCCGAACGCCCGTAGTGCGCCCGTGATCGCGACAAACGCGGGCCGTGGCAGTTCGCGCTTGCCCGTCTTCCCGCCCTTGCCGCGATAGCGGTACCACGTCCGCCCGTCCTCCTGCGTCAAATCGGCGGCAACCATGTTGAGCACTTCAGCACGGCGCCTGCCGGTGAGCGTCAGCGTCAGAATGATCGCGCGGTCGCGCAGGCCGACGGGCGTCTCGGGGATCACGGCGAGCAAGCGTCGGATGTCGTCAGCGCTTAGACCTCTCGGCGGCGCGACCTGCAACCGTGGCCGCTCGATCGCGTCGCAGGGATTCGAGGTCATGGCGCTCATGCGGATCAGGAAGTGGTAGAAACTGCTGAGGCAGGCGATCCGCGCACCGATCGTCACCGAAGATGGCTGCTTGCCCGAGAGGCCGACGCCGTAGCCCCAGGCGAACACGTCCTGGCTCGTGACGCGATCCGGCGGCTTGCCGATCGTGCCGAAGAAGTGCTGCAGCATGCGGCTGTAGCCTTCGACGGTGCGCCAGCTGCCGCTGCGTCGCTCCTTCTCGGCGAGGAATGAGTAGAGACTCCGCTCCCAGCCCTCGGCGCTATTGTCGAACGTGGTGATCGTCTGCATGATGCTGCCTCCTCCTTCGAGGCGACACCATATACGCTCTGACGGCAGACGATATCAAGCCTGAACGCACACTAAGATTGCGTTGTGCGGCCGGCACAAGACGCGTCCGGTTCGGGTGATCACTGACACCCGATCCCATCGTGGTTGCCATCGAAGTGATGTGGGTCTGGCGGAAGCACGCGAAATCTCTTGAAGGGTATGTCTTTGCAGTTTAGGTCGGGCGGCGGAGGTGGAATACAGACGCCTGGATAAGACGGATCGCAATTCGCGCGTGCCGGCGGCGTTTGGTCAACTATCGAGGGGGCTGTGGATTCAATGACGGATGGAGGCATTACGGGAGGCGCGTCTCCTGCTGCACCAGCGGCGCTAAACGCGATGACGGGATGCAGCTCGATCCCGTTCGGCGCGACGCCGGTTTGCCCGTGCAGGACATCGAAGAAGCCGACGCCGATAAACGTTGCGGTTCCCGATATCCTTCGGAAGCTCGATGTTCCGGGTTGGCCATATGCAGCGATCAGCGCCGCACGCGCCGCCTTCATCTCCCCTGCGTGCGCACTCCCGACCGCACCGGAGCAATCGATCGCGTCGGGGAACTCAACGATCATCGTCTTCGATGCGTCAGCCGGGTCTGCGATCACGACGTGAATGTCTCGGTCGTCTTCTGCCTTGAACTCGACGACGCTTGCGGTGACGGAGTAGACGGTAAGCTCGGTCGGTGAGACTCGTGACCCCGCGGGCAACGACCTCGGCGCCGCCAAGACTCTAAGATCATTCACGCCCGCGGGGACGGAGCTAAAGCTCACATTCCCGGCGTCACGATCGCGGAGCGTCTTCACGGACCAACGCTCGACGCCGCACTTCGAGTCGCCGTCAGACTCGCCCTCAACAGTGGGGGTAGCCGTTGCTGCAGTTGGAGCGGCCGTGACCGCCCCCGTAGCCCCACCTTCCGCCGGCGTCGGCGGAACCGCGACAGATGAAGCGCGCGTGGGGGGGCCGAACGTGGCCGTCCTCTCGGCGGCGGTCATTTTCTTAGCGTCACTTGTCTGGGCTGAACCGCCCGCCAATTGGCCGACGATGATGAGTGCGACGACGCAGATGCCAGCCGCGATACCGAGCTGAACGAGCGCGCTTCGCGCTCGGTACCAGCGCCAAATTGACCCGAGTCGATGCCCCACTGA
>JBBSFO010000884.1:0-1948 GCA_038238655.1 Thermomicrobiales bacterium
GCCCTGAACGGTGAGCACGGCGAGGAAGGCGAGCAGGACGAGATCGTCCGCGCTCGTATCCTGCTGCTTGGGGCGGACGACGAGGCGGCGATAGAAAGCCATCAGGACGCCGGCGATCAGCAGCAGCCCGGCGATGTTCATCGCCAGTTTGTAAACGAGATAGAAGTTCCCCCGGTAGAAACTGTAATGGAAGATCGGCACTGTGATGTCATCCTCGACCATCACAATAAAAGTGCCGATCAGGAGGGTGATGAAGCCGACAAAGATCATCAGGTGCATCGTCCCGCCGTAGCGGTTACGCCGCCGGACGATCCGGCCATGCAGGATGCTCTTGGTGATCGCGCCCCACAGCCGCGTGCCCCAGGCATTGAAGCGGTCTTCCGGCTGACCGGTGCGCCACATTCGCACACGGCGCGCGAGGCCATAGGCGAGGAAACCGATGGGGACAATCAGTAGCGCGTAAACTGCGATCTGCCCGAGCGTCTGGACATTCCATTCGATCTGCCGTGTCGGCGTCACTCGCGTTCCCCCGTCTGTGTAGCTGGCGTGGCCGGCGATTCGCGCAAGGTGAGACTGGCGCGCTGCGTAGCGCGAATGGCGATCAGCGTGCTGAAAACGGTCGCGGCGAGCAGGAAAAGGGCAATTACTGTTCCCGCCGCCAGCAACCCGCCACTCCGGTTGCCGCTTCCCGCAACCAGCCCGATGAACGCGGCGACGAGTGCAAGTACAACCGGCAACGCGAGCAGGACGGCGGCGATCATCGCGATAGTGGTGCGCTGCGTGCGAAGGCGCGCGTGCAATCGCTGGCGGCGCGGCTCCACGAAGGCAATCAGGATGCCGAGCGCCGTGCCGCCGACCGTAATCAGCGTCGCGCCGACGATGCGCGTCCACCCCCACTCCGCGATAGCGCCGACGACGATCAACAGCACGCCGACCGCGACGACCACGCTCGATGCATAGATCAAACGGCGTTGCTGCGCCGGATCATCGGACCAGATCGCCGCGAGCCTGGACATTTCGCTTCCCTTCAGACTGATGGTACGGGTGCCGTCTGAGCAGATTTCTCGTCTGCCTTCCCGCCTGCCTTTCAGGGCGGGAAGGCCTGCTACCACCCTCTTTATGCTCTTACTTAATGGACTCCGTCAGCTTCGGCACGACTGCGAGCGCGTCGCCAACGATGCCGAGGTCGGCAAGTTCGAAGATCGGCGCGTCCGGGTCGTTGTTGATGGCGATGATGAACTTGCTGCCGCCCATGCCGGCGATATGCTGGATCGCGCCGGAGATGCCGCAGGCAATATAGAGCGTCGGCTTAACGGTCTTGCCGGTTTGCCCCACTTGATAGGAATAGGGCACCCATCCGGCATCCACGACGGCGCGGCTTGCGCCGACCGCCCCACCGAGTTTGGCGGCGAGCGCGTCTAAGAGCGCGAAGTTCTCGGCCTTGCCCATGCCGCGACCACCGGAAATGATGATGCCCGCCTCTTCGAGATTCGGCCCCTCGGACGCCTGCGCGACGGTTTCGAGCACCTTGACGCGGCAGGTCGCCGGGTCCACAGGGATCGTGATGGGCCGGACTTCCGCCTGGCCGCCCGTTTCTTCCGCCGCAAATGCCTTTGGCCGCAATTGGACGAGATGGGGGCCGGGGCCGTCAATCGTCAGCGTGCCGACCGTCTCCGCGCCGTAGGGGACGGTAATGGTCAGTTGATCGCCGTCATACGCGACATCCACCGCATTGGCGACCACACCCGCGCCCAACTGCCCGACCAGCCGCGCCGCGACATCCCGCGCCGTGAAGGTGCTGGGGAACAGGATCAGGTCGGGCAATTCCTGCTGGATCAGCGCTGCGAGTGTCGCTGCCTGTGGCTCCGCGAGATAGTCGCCATACGCCGCGTCATCGCCGAGATGCACGACTGCCGCACCGTGCGCACCCAACGCCGCGACGGTATCC
>JBBSFO010000885.1:0-1946 GCA_038238655.1 Thermomicrobiales bacterium
CCCAGGTCAGCCGACCCGTGCCCGCGGGAAGGGGATGATCGCGCCCGTTGGCTTCTCTTCCTCCACCTTGCGCGCCGCGACATCGCGTGCGGAGTTGCCAAAGTACCCCTCGCCCTTCGCCGCAACCACCCGATGCAGCGCGGCGACGACAACCGGGTCGAATTGTCCGCCCGCGCAGCGATCAATCTCCTCGGTGGCCTGGGTGAGCGAGCGCGCGTTCGAGTAGGAGCGGTCAGAGAGGATCGAGTCCAGCGTGTCCGCGACAGCGATAATTCGCCCGCCGATGCTGATCTCCTCCCGTTCCTTCCGATGCGGATACCCGTCGCCGTCGTACCGCTCGTGGTGGTCGCCGACCATGACGGCAACCTCGCCGAGCAGTTCGACCTCCGAGAGGCTGCGCTTGCCCGTGATCGGATGTTCTTTGACGATCCCAAATTCCTCATCGGTCAGCCGTCCCGGCTTGTGGAGGATCCGCTCCGGGATGGCGACCTTGCCGAGGTCGTGCAGCAAGCCTGCCGAGTGCACCGCCGCGAGTTCCGCCGCAGGCAGTCCCAACTCCGTGCCGATCAGCACGCTGTAGTCGGCGACGTTGCGCGAGTGTCCCCAGACGAGGTTGTCCCGCGCATCAATGATGTTCGAGACGGTCACGATCAACTGCGCGAGCGTCTTCGTCTTCTCCTCGCCCGCCTTTTCCAAGCTCTCCTTCGCCGCTCCGAGTGTCTCAATTGCCTCGTGGCTTTTCCGGGCGGAGAAGCCGAGCGTGAACCGCATCAGGATCACCGGCACGACGAACATCGCCGCACCGACAAGGCCGAGTTCGTGATGGACCGCGCCGACGAAGGCGCCCGTCATCCCGAGGAGGATGGTGATCGGTGCGTACCACGACAGTTCGCGAATGACGGTCGGCAGCGGCCGTCGGCTGTGCAAACTGATCATCACGGCGACGATCCCGGAGTTCGCGATCACGAAGACGCACACGCTGGCGAATGACGCAATGAGATAGCGAGCGTTGAACCCCGTATCCGCCGGGCGAAGCAGGAGGTAGCAGCCCGCCGCCCCGCCCGCCGCGACCGCCGGATTCGTGAGATTGAAGAGCACCTTGTCGAGTCGGCGCTGACGCCGCGCGATGATGTGGAACAACGCGCCCGCAACGTTCACGAGCGGAGCGGCGAGCGGCTGGACCGTCACCATCGCCATCACGACCGCGTCGGTCAGCGTCACGGTCATCTTCTCGCGATTCGCGTTGTAGAGCTGGACCGGGAAGAACTCGCTCGCCACCGCGAGGGCGAGGAAAGGAAGGAGCAGGAGCCAGTTACTCGCGCGCCACACCACGTATGCGCCGAGCACGACGATGCATGCACCGAGGATGATGGTTATCCAGAGCACGAGGCTTGCCGTCGCCAGTCGCCCTCCGGCCCAATGGCGTGCCGCATTTCCGATCGCCCGCAGTTGCGGCGGCTGTGCCGCCCGCAGGATCGCGGGGCTGGCGAAGGCGGCGTTGCGCGTCTTCTTCGCCTCGTACATCGCCCGGTCCGCGCGCGCCACCAGCGCCGCGCCGTCCTGACCGTCCTCCGGGCACGTGGCGACACCGATGCTCACCGTGCAGCGTACAATGGCCCCGTCGTCGAGGATGAAGGGATGCGCCTCGACTGCGGCGCGCAGCATCTCCGCCCGGTAGCATGCCGAGTCCACGTCGGTGTCCGGCAGGAGCGCGACAAACTCCTCCCCGCCGAAACGCGCGACGAGGTCGTTTTTCCGCAAGCTCGCCGCGATGAGCGAGACGAAGTCGCGGAGGATTTTGTCCCCCGCGACGTGGCCATACACATCGTTGACGCGCTTGAAGCGGTCGAGGTCAATGAACAGCACCGCCAGCGGCTGGCCCGTACGCCCGCTGCGATCAAGGGCACGGGCCAGCGCCTGCTCGAAATGACGCGCGTTGGGGATGC
>JBBSFO010000886.1:0-1930 GCA_038238655.1 Thermomicrobiales bacterium
ATGGGATCACCCAAAGGTCGTCGTGCGCATGACGAACTATCCCTGGTGGCGCGAAGGGGTCAACGCCATCACGTCATCTCTATCGTGAAAGAGTATAACGAGTAGGCAGTGGGTCCAATTGTGAGATGAATGCACCGTGCCGCCCATAGGGGCGGCACGGTGCATTGCGCGGCTATGGTGTCAATACCCTTTGACATTGCGCGGAGACGTACGGTGGCGAACCCATTACCCTAGCACCGCCCGCAGCCGTTCCGCGACGATTTGCTCCTCGCCCGGCTTGAGGAGGGCGGTGACGATGCCGATGCCCCGCTCGTGCAGGAAGTTCTGCGTGACGGCGACCGGCGGATCGCCCTCGATCAGTTCGTTCACGACCTGCGCAACGGACTTCTCGACGATCGCCTCATTGATGTGGATCACGCCGGTCGGGTAGGCGCGGGGTGCATCGTGTTCGTCCAGACGTTCCGCCCAGATGCCCGGTAGCCCTTCGACGGCGGTGAGGATCGTGGCGAGAAGGCGTTCCTGCGCGGCCCGCTCGGCGTCGTGATCCCGCGCGAGGAAGCGGCGCAGGGCGACGACCAGCCCGACGATCTCCTCCTTGCCCACCTTCATCGGTCGTCCGATGCCGTGATGTGGCGGGCCGGGGAGCAGGCCGGAGTCGAGATAACGGCCGCGCCATGTCCACGTTTCCGGGTAGACATCCATGTCCTGATGCTGCAAGGCGACCGATTCGATCAAATCCGCCCGCCCGACGAGGATGCCCGACGCCTGCGGCCCGCCAATTGCCTTGCCACCACTGAAGGCGACGAGGTCCGCTCCGATGGCAATCAGCGCGCGCAGGTTTTCGACGGGCGGCAATGCGGCTGCAGCGTCCACGATCACCGGCAAGCCGTGCCGGTGCGCGATCGCGACCACTTCTGCCAGCGGCACAATGCCCGGCACCGCTCCGAACGAATAGGCGAGCGCCGCCGTTTGCGCGGTGATCGCCGATTCGATCTGCCACGGCCAGGTGATCCCCTGCCCCGGAAAGCCGAGGTAGCCAACCTCGACGAGTTTCGCCCCCGCGAGACGCAGGGCGTGCGTGTACGCCGTCAGGTGCGGCCGCTGGATGATGATCTCGTTGGGCAGGCCGGTCGTGTCCGGCAACCGGTCCATCGCCGCGACATCCAGCCCCGCGATGCACGCCGCCGCTGCGAGCGCCAGCCCGGCCGCCGCCCCCGCCGTCACGTAACCCGCCTCGGCGCCCGTCGCCGCCGCAAGTTCGCGCCCCGCCGCTTCCTGCACATCCTCGATACGCACGCAGTGCTGCGCCGCCTCAGCCATCGCCGCCGCGACCTCGGGATGCAGCGGCGCGCCGCTCAACCGCGTCACCGGCCCCGCCACATTGATCACCGTGCGGACGCCGAGCGTGTCGTAGATCGTCATGGGACGGCCCCCCCCCATTAGCCCGCCACACCCGTCGCCATCGTGGGCACTTCCTGCGTGCAGAAGGCGCACCGGCTCGCCGCAATCGGGATGCTACTTAGGCAATACGGGCACTCACGCGTCTTTGCTTCGACGGGCGTTTCGGTCTTGCGCATGTTCATCAGCGCGTTGACCGGCCGGACAACGAAGAAGAAGACGACCGCCGCGATAATCAGGAACGAGATGACCGTGTTGATGAAATCGCCGACGAGGAAGCGGCTCTTGTTGATCGTGAAGCCAACGGTGGAGAAGTCCGGCTGCCCGCCGATTGCCGCGATCAAGGGGGTAATCAGGTCCTTGACGAAGGCCGCGACCACCGTCCCGAACGCCGCCCCAATGATGATCCCAACCGCCAGATCAACGACATTGCCCCGGAGAATAAACGCTTTGAAGTCGTTCGCCGCTTTCATTGTGCCGCCCCTTTCGTGCTCTGTGAAATCCGTCTGCGAGATTGTACACGGGGAAGCAC
>JBBSFO010000887.1:0-1928 GCA_038238655.1 Thermomicrobiales bacterium
CGTTTTGCCACTGAGCATCGGCCCGGCGCAATTTTCCATCGCTTTTACCAAAGAGGGTGACGAACTCCGCAGCCGCTCCCTCTATCCCTGTGGCTTCATGCCATTGCGCGGCAGCATGGGCGATGCCGCAACCGGGACGCGGACCATCGCCGCCGCACCCGGTCTGCGCCTGACGATGAACAACGCTGCCGCGCACAACGCGGGGCGGATCGCCGCGCTTCTCGCTACTTCACCCACGCCATATACCGCCGTAAACGCCCGGCATGGGTGGTTCTCAGGGCTCGCTTTCGCTGTCGCGGATACCACACAACCCCGCGTCTTCGCTTTTGTCGCGTCGGACGACGCACGTTACGGCTTCGTCGGCCACGGCTACGGTATTTTCGATCTTTCGTCGGGCGGTGGTTCGGTTATTCGCCAATCCGAGTCCAACGACGGCTCTGCAGATATGATCATCCTCACCTACGGCAGTCCCCGTACCGGAGAATGGCTCACCGAGGTCTTCGCGGACTGGGAAACACACGGCGCACCCCATGCGCACGATTACCACGTCACCGCCCTACCCGCCGATGCGCCCGTTCCGGCAACCGATGGGGAGTTCATTGTGGGAATTCCGCATTGGCAGTTGGTGTTTCGGGCGGGGACAACCTAACCCCCGGCCCCTTCCCGCGAGGAAGGGGAGGGGATTCACTGCAGATCGGGGCATTTGACAAACATCGCAGCATCGCGACGAGTCACCCCCTTCCACGCGGGAAGGGGGCCGGGGGTTAGGTCCGTCGGTTACAACTCCACCTCGCGCGGATGGATGCGCAGTTTTTCGATGGTGACGATCTGCTGAATCTGCTCGACCGCGCGGTCTATCTGCTCGGACTCGTTGATGACGAAGTAATCGAAGAGTTCGCTGGTCGCGATCTCGCGGCTGGCGATGTTGATGCGGCGGGAAAGGGCGAGAGGATCATCCGTCTTGCGGGAGCGGAGGCGACGGGAAAGTTCGCCCATATCGGGCGGCAGGAGGAAAATCATCAGCGCGTCCGGCGCGAGGCGGCGAATCGTCGCTGCGCCTTGCGGGTCCACTTTGATGACCACGTCTTTACCCTGCCGGAGCGCCTGCCGTACCTTTGTCTTCGGTACGCCGTAGAAGTTTCCATAGACGGTCGCGTGCTCCAGAAACTCGTCCCCTTCGACATCTCGCTGGAAATCTTCCGCCGTGAAAAAGTGGTAATGCACGCCGTTGATCTCGCCGGGGCGCCGCTCGCGCGTCGTTGCGGTGACGGCGTAGTAGCATTCGGGCATGACTTCTCGCATGCGCTCGATCACCGTGTCCTTGCCGACCCCCGATGGCCCGGAAATGACGATCAAGAGGGGGCGGGCGGCATTGCGCAACGCGTCAATCAACTCGTCCGCGCGCTCATTCATGCCTTCCTGGCTGCCAAACGTCATGCGTCCTCCGACTTCTTCCGGTTCGAGGGCGCGGGACGCTCGATCGGGTCTGCCGACTCGTCATCCGGCCCCGCTGTCGGCACCCGCCCCTGCCGCCACCCACCGAGCCGACCGGCAATGGTTTCGGGGCCGAGCGCGGCCGCCAGCACCATGCCATTGTCCAGATACAAAAGCGACTTCGTCCGCCGCCCGGAAGTCGCGTCAATCAACGTCCCGCCGTCCCGCGCTTCTTTCATCACCCGCTTGAGCGGCGCGCTTTCGGGCGCGACAATCGCGACGACGCGATTGATCGCCACGAGGTGGCCGAAGCCGATATGGATCAGTTCCGTCGCCAACGCCCGCCGCTCCTCCGCGAAGCCCCCGCATTCGGTGTACACTTCACTGTACGCACATCGCGCCGGAAAGGATGACTCGTGTTCGATGCGCTGACGATGCGCGCCGTCGCCGACGAACTGCACACCACGATTGTCGGTGGCCGCGTCCAGCGCGTC
>JBBSFO010000888.1:0-1913 GCA_038238655.1 Thermomicrobiales bacterium
GCGAGCAGGTTCGATGATCGTCTTACCTTCGTCGAATGTCGAAGGTCTATCGGCGTCGGTTGGAATGACATCCAGCGGATCGGAGATCATTTCGGCGTCTACACGGGCGACACCGTCCGTACGTGAGGCCAAATCAAGCACATCGGTGCTACCTTTGTCGGTCATGTTGGGTAGAGAGTCCGCCGGTTCGTCGGTGGTTATCATAGCGTTGTCGGTATCGGCGGCGATGGTTGTGTGGAGAGGGTCACTGGTTGATGCTGCTTCCGGCGACATCAGAGCGAGAATCTTCTTGCCGCCACGGCGCTCGCGCTCAGCGCGCTCGGCGAGTTGCTGCCAGAGAGGTAATGCACGTAATTCCGGCAGAAGATACTGCCAGATACTTGTCCGATCAATCGGGGCAAACTGCGCGCCAAAGATGTGGCGAACGCTGCGAAAGACATTTTTGTCACGGTTTGCCAGTTCGAGAACGCGGACAACGGCAGGAAGATTGAGAACCAGGCCGTCGCGTGGGTCTTTTACGCGGTAGAAGTTGTGCGGCACACGCCAGCGCCGGTTCCGGTCATCCTGGCGGAGCACCATCTCCTTGTGGATCTCGATCAGGTCGAGCGCGACGAGGATTTTATTCAGCGTGATGAGTTCCTCGCGCCCCTCGCCGTAAAACTTTCCCTCGGCGTCCTGTGTCGGGAAGGCGTACCCCTGGTGCGGTGAGCCTTCCCGGCGATCCGTCCACACGGTATACGAGTTGAGCAGGCCGACGCCTTTCAACCCGAGCAGCGGCGCATACTGCGTGATCAGAGTATTCCAGTGCCAGTACCAGCCCCGATGACGAATGTCCTGCCCGGCGGTGGCCGCCGCGCCTTCCGCTGTCGTGCCACTGGGGGGAATGACGCCACGAACGCCGCCCATCCCCGCTGGAAAGCCCATCCGCGTGCCAATTGCAGGCGGTGGCGGTGCATTGGGCGCGGCCGCGCCGGGAAGCGCGGGCGGCATCGTGTTCGCCATCCCGCCCGCACCTGCGGAATCCGAGGAAACGCCCGCACCCGGATCGTCTTCCGGCGTGTCGGCGGGGATGGGTCGTCCCTGTCGCTCATCGTCCATCGGATGCTGTCCCACTTTCTGTGTATCGGAGCAATGCCGCCGATCCGATCGGGCGCACGCAAACACCGGTGTGGTTTCCCGCCACGCCGGTTCCACGTCCGTCCAACAGACCAACGAAACGAGCGACATACACGGTGATGCATTGCCAAGGCGCATGTTCGTCCAGGCCACTACGCGCGCTGATGCTGCCGCCGATCTTGACGTTTGCTCCTCTGCCGCCTACACTGGCAGCCGGAGCCAGAACAAGGTATCTGGACACCCGGCTGGGTTGGTTGGTCCTCCTGCCACTCTGGTCAGTTTCACGAACGGCCGCGTTGCCCGCGCGGTCGTTCGCTTTGTCCGGTCCGGTCGGGCCACGAATCCCGTTACCGATGCGATGCCGATGCATTCCCTTCTCCTTCTCACACGCCGATACCGTGGCATTTGCGAAGTACCTGAGTACTCACGTACCTGGATACGCTCATTTTCCCGTCCCGATGATTGATTCGGCGTAGACGCGCATCGCGTCGAGCGTCGTCAGTGTGACGCCGTCCCGCTCCGCCGCTGCGATCATCTGCCCCAGGAGATCGAGAGCAAGGGCAACGATTTCGCTTTTCTCGACGCGACCCTCCGGTGTGCTATTCAGTTGCGCGTGCAGTTCGCCGAGGGCACGAACTTGTTCCGGGTACAGGTACGCGCTGATCTGCTTGCGCACGCGCCGGGGCGCGTGCGCGCGGGCCAAACGCCCCCCGGGGTCAAACACCCCCCCGGAGCGCCCCCCGCGCGGCGGGCGGCGGGCGCGCGCCCACCCCGCTTCCACACCATTTTATGCCCGC
>JBBSFO010000889.1:0-1906 GCA_038238655.1 Thermomicrobiales bacterium
AAGCGACTGCGCGCGGCATTCATCGCGCAGGCGATCGGCGCAGTCGGCGCGGTGCTCCTTATTGGGTCACTGTTCGTTGGTGGGTGGCATCACGTCAGCCGTATAGACGTGACGCTCGGCGACCGACCGATGGATGACTCGTACGTCAGCGATGCGCTGAAGGGATACACCAACAACTACAGTCTCGCCGTCTGGGCCTTTTTGAAGCGCGGTTATGCGATCCCGACCATCGTCGCGGCGGTTGCGGCGGCGGCGATCAGTCTGCTGATCGTCGGCAGACGGCGCCGTAGCGGTGTCGCACTCGGACTGCCGTGTGCATTGGTGACGGTTGCGCTCATCATGCTTGATCTGCGCCACGTCCCCGCGACAGTGACCGAAATGGCGACGCACTTTCCCGCCTTCCCATCTGCCATCCATGTCCACGGCTTGCGGCCAGGTTCGATGATGCTGCTCGGGCTTGGCGGGCTTGGCTTGCAGATCGGCGGCGCGATGGTAGCGTTCTTCTGCCTACCCCGCGTTCGGCGGGTACGTCGAGTCTCACGCGCCGAGCGCCAGCCCGATCGCGAAGAGCAGACCGTAGACCAGTTCGAGCCGGGCGGTGCCCGCGAGTACGCCGTTCAGGGCGCGGCCACGCTCCCGCAGCAGGCGGCGGACGAGCGGTGGCGCGAGGGGCAGGGAGAAGAGCGCCAGCAATACCCAGGCTGACGCCGCGACGCCCGTCACCCACATCAGCAGCGGAATAAGATATGCCACAACGAGCAAGGCGATGTACTCGGCTTGCGTCCCTCGCACGCCGAGGCGAACCGCCAATGTTCGCTTGCCCGCCGCCCGATCGGTCGCGATGTCGCGTAGATTGTTGACGACGATGATCGCTACCGCGAGCAGACCGATCGGCACCGCCGCCCACCAGGCAATGGCATGGACCGTCCCGGCCTGCACTTCGTACGTCCCGCCGACCGCCGCGAGACCAAAGAAGAGGAAGACGAAGAGTTCGCCGAGGCCGTGATAGCCGAGCGGGAACGGGCCGCCTGTGTAAGCAATCGCCGCGAGGATCGCCGTCAGCCCGATCAGCACGACGGGCCAGCCGCCGACAACGATTAGATACACCCCAATGAGGATCGCCGCGCCGAAAACAACGCCCATCCCGGCGCGCACCTGCCGGGGCGTCAGCAACCCGGCCTGCGTGACGCGCACCGGCCCGACGCGTTCGGCGGTATCGGCCCCGCGCAGGAAATCGAAGAGATCATTCGTGAAGTTTGCCCCGATTTGCAGCAGCAGCGCGCCGACAAGCGCCGCAAGTGCCGGGAAGAGCCGGAACTGCCCCGTCCCAATCGCCGCCCCCGTCCCAACCACGACCGGCGCCGCCGCCGCAGGCAACGTCCGCACCCGCGCCGCTAGCATCCACACCCGCACCCCGCTCGGCGCAGCCGCCTCAACACTCATGGGAGAACTCGTGAGTCACGGAGACACAGAGGACACAGAGAGGGAAAGAACAAGGATTCTGACCCCTTCCCGGCGTTGCTTTTGAAGCGTAAACGTATCACTTCTACCTTTTTCTCTTTCTCTCTGTGTCCCCTCTGTCCTCTGTCGGGCGCCCATTGGGCAGCATGTGGTTCAATCCGGTTTTGTCCCCGTGTGGACGGCGACTGCGCCGAGGGTGAGGCGGCGGAAGTGGACCGCGTGCAGCCCGGCGCGCTCCATGATCGCTTTGAGGGCGGGCGGCGGCGGAAAGTTGCGCGCGGATTCCGGCAGATAACGGTACGCCTCGCCGTGCCCGGTAATGATCCGCCCGAGCAGGGGCACGACCCAATTGAAGTAGCGCTGATGGAGGAAGCGCACGGGCGGGAACCCCGGTTTCGCGACTTCGAGGCAGACGACGCGACCGCCCGGCTTGGTCACGCGCCGC
>JBBSFO010000890.1:0-1899 GCA_038238655.1 Thermomicrobiales bacterium
AGATGCATCTTCATCAGGTCGAACCCAGTGACATTCTTGACGACCATGCCGCCCGCTTTCGCGAGCGTGCCGTCCACATACGCGGCATTGAGGCCGATGCAGAAATCGCGGAGCGTGCCGTAGCCGTGGCGGCGCGGGCCGGAGGCATTTGTGGCGAACATCCCGCCGAGCGTGATCCGATCCCGAAGCGGCGGATCGAGCGGGAGCATCTGGTTACGCGCCGCGAGCACGCTGTCGAGGTCGCCGAGCGTGATCCCCGCCTCGACCGCGATGGTCATGTCTTCCGGGTGGTATTCGATTACCGCATTGAGTCGCCGCAGACTGATCGCGAGATCGTACCGGCGCGGTGCGTAGCCAAGCGTCTGCTGCGTTCCCCCGCCCCACGGTACGACCGCCGCGCCCGCCTCATCCGCGACGCGCAGGAGCGCGGCGATCTCCTCCGGCGAACCGGGCACGGCCACGACGTGCGGCGTTTGTGTGCCAATCGCGTGCGCCTCCGTTCGCTCGCCCGTGCGGGCATGCTCCGCGCCGACGATGCCCTCGACGGACGCGGCGAGTTGATCGAGATTGACGGTTGCCTCAGTCGTCATGCCGGGGGACCGCCATGTCGGCCAGTTCAGCCGGCGTCGTGTCGTGGGTATGCGCGCTCGTTTGCGAATGCTCGTCTGCCATGCCAATGGGCGCGGCGGGCTGCAAACCGGCGATTTCCGCATAGTGCGCGGGCATCGCCGTTTCGCGCAACTCGCGGATTTCGCCGCACACGCGCGCGTCCGGCAGAATCTTGTCCGGATTGAAGAGATCGTACGGGTTGAAACTGCGCTTCAATTTCGCCATCGCCGCGAGGTCGTCGGTCGTGAAGGAGTACAACATCACGCCCTTCTTCTCGAAGCCGACGCCGTGCTCGCCGGTGATCGCGCCGCCCATGTCAATACACTTGCGGGTGATCTCCATCGCCGCGTCGAGCGTCCGCTCGATCTCGCCCTTTTTGCTGCGATCGAACAGGAGGAGCGGATGCAAGTTCCCGTCGCCCGCATGGAAGATATTCGTCGCCTTCAGTTTCGCGTCCTTCGCGACCTCGGCGACGTAATTGAGGATTTCCGGCAGTTTCGTGCGCGGCACGACGCTGTCCTGCTGGTAGTAGTTCGGGGCGAGGCGCCCCATCGCGCCGAGCGCGCCCTTGCGCCCGGCCCAGAGCGCATCCCGCTCCCCCTGCGTCGCCGCGACGCGCACTTCCCGCGCGCCGCACTGGTTGCAGATCGCCGTCACGCGCTCCGAAAGTTCGTCCAATCCTTCCGCGAGGCCGTCGAGTTCGATCAGCAGGATGATGGATGTGCCATCGTCCGGGTAGCCCGCGTGATAGGTCATCTCGACTGCCTTGCAGGCCGGGCCGTCCATCATTTCGAGTGCGCCGGGGATGATGCCCGCCCCGATGATGCCGGTGACAGTCTGCGACGCAGCTTCCAACTCATCGTAGATGGCGAGCATGACGCGCAGCGTCTCCGGCGAGCGGAGCAACTTTACTGTCACACCGGTGACGATGCCCATTGTCCCCTCGGAGCCGACGAGCATACCCGTCAAATCGTAGCCCGGCGTGTCGAGGACGCCGCCCGTTTCGATGATCCGGCCATCCGGCAGTACGACTTCGAGGCCAAGAATATGGTTGACCGTCACGCCATAGGCGAGGCAGTGCGGCCCGCCCGCGTTGGTCGCCACATTGCCGCCGATGGACGAGGCGCGCTGGCTGGCGGGATCGGGCGCATAATAGTAACCGTGTGGCAGCGTCGCCTGCGACAGATGCAGATTGACGACGCCGGGGTCCACGACCGCGCGGCGGTTCGCGTAATCCACGCTGCGAATCTGGTTCATGCGGGTGAGCGACACGACGATGCCACCACGCAC
>JBBSFO010000891.1:0-1895 GCA_038238655.1 Thermomicrobiales bacterium
ATGCGCTGCCGGAGCAGACACGGGCGGTGCAGCTGACGAAATGGGGGGTGGAGCGGAGGGATGAGGTGCAGACGCAGAAGTCGCTGCGCACGCTCTGGGGGGTATCACAACCCGCAGTGTCGCAGGCGCTGTCCTACCTGGTGGGACAGGGGTATGTGAATGCGCTGCCTCGAAACAGTGCGGGTGCGGTGGGATATGAGCTGTCGGGCATCAGCCGGCTCATATTCGGCTGAACGACGAAAACCGAATGGGTGCGCATGATGCGACGGAAGCAGTACCGCGAGCATCTGGAGGTGCAGAAGGACTTCCCGATGGTCGATTTCATCGGCCCGCGGAAGGCAGTTTTCAACATTGGCGGCAACAAGTACCGGCTCGTGGTCGACATGCGCTACGACCTCGGCCGGATCTACGTCCGCCACGTGGTGACGCACCCAGAGTACGACCGCCTCATGACGAAGGGGAAGCTCTGAGCAGGACCAGCCTCCTTCAGGGGCACTAAGGCGCCGTCAATGAATAACATGTACAAATAGCGTCGGTGGTGGTATCTTTGCGGCATGACTGATGCCCGTTCTCTGCAAGAGAAAGTGGATCGCCTGTGGCCGCATCTGGACGAACGCGCGCGGCGCTTGTTTGCGGCGAGTGAGGCGCGGCAGCTGGGACACGGCGGCGTCTCGCTGGTCAGTCGGGCGTGTGGGTTGTCCCGCGTCACCATCACGAAAGGCCTCCGAGAGCTGGACGAGTCGCCATTGCCCGCCGGGCGGGTCCGGCGCGTCGGCGGGGGGCGACCGATGCTGGAGTTCGGCGATCCGGACCTTCCCGCGCGATTGGAAGCCCTGGTCGAACCGCTGGCGCGCGGGGACCCGGAATCGCCGCTGCGATGGACCAGCAAGAGCACGCGGGTGTTGGCGGCGGCCCTCACCGCGGAAGGCCATCCGATCAGTCCTGAAACGGTCGCGCAGCTGTTGGACTCGCTCAGCTACAGCCTGCAGGGGAATCGAAAGACCGAGGAAGGCGACGATCACCCGGACCGTGACGCGCAATTTCGGTTCATCACCGATGAGGTCCGCAAGGCCCTCGCCGCGAAACGCCCCGTCATCTCGGTGGATACGAAGAAGAAGGAACTGCTCGGCAACTATCACAATGCAGGGCGGCAATGGCGCGCGACCAGGACGCCGCAGCGAGTCCAAGTGCATGACTTTCCGCAACCGGCCGTGGCGCGCGCCTATCCGTACGGCATCTATGACCTGGGGCGCAACACCGGGTTTGTGAACGTCGGCACGGACCACGATACGGGCGCCTTCGCGGTGGCGTCCATCCGCGGATGGTGGCGCGCCGAGGGACGGCGCCTCTATCCCACCGCGCGGACCTTGTTGATCACCGCCGACGGGGGCGGGAGCAACGGCTATCGTCTGCGGCAGTGGAAGGTCCGGTTGCAGGCGCTCGCGGACGACGCGCAAATCGCCATCCGGGTGTGCCACTTTCCGCCGGGCACGAGCAAGTGGAATAAGGTCGAACACCGCCTCTTCTCCTTCATTTCGTCGAACTGGCGCGGCGAACCGCTGCGGGACTACGAAACGATCGTGCGGCTGATCGCGACGACGACCACCGCGAAAGGCCTGCGGGTGACGTGTCGGCTCGATCGCCGCCGGTATCCAGCGGGGTACAAGGTGTCCGACGCGGAGATCGCTGCGGTCAAGCTGTCACCCAATGCCTTTCATGGCGAGTGGAACTATACCATTAAGCCGCATGCCCATCTGTAAATGTTATTCCCTGACGCTGCCTAAGCTAAGCGAGCGCCGGCATCCGGTCTCGGCGATAACGGCGCAACACGAAACCGGGGGAGGACTCTGACAGGCGCTTAGCTTTCCTCCGGCGCGGCGCATTCCGCAGCACGG
>JBBSFO010000892.1:0-1894 GCA_038238655.1 Thermomicrobiales bacterium
GCGGATCCCGGCCAGTGGATTGGGTAAAGGGTGAGGCGGCGGTGGCGATGTGGTCCCAGAGAAAGAATCCGTCCCACCCTGCCGCTTCCGCCTCCGCCGCGAGCGTGGCGAGGAGACGGGCATCCGCGTACTCACCGCAGTTCGGCACTTCCAGACCGTAGCGCATCTGCCTTCCTCCTGCTCACGAGAGCGGCGATTCCGATCTAGCCTGCATTATTCATAAAGGGGGAAAGGCGGCGGCGAGGAGATGCCAGAGCGCTTGACCGGGATGGCTGGTGGCGAGGTGGAGTTTGACGACGTCTGCCCATTGTCGTACCCGCCCGCCGATCTTCACGACGCGCAGCCGCACCGTCTCCAGCGTCATCCGCGCCACCCCCGCCGCCACCAACTTGCGGCGCAGGGTGTCCAGCAGCCAGTAGGCCGCCGCGTGCAGGAAGAGCCGGAACTGGTTCGCCATAAAGCGATGGCAACTCAAGCGGTCGCAACGGACGTAGTTCTTGAAGTCCTTGATCCACCCTTCCGTGCCGCCCCGCTCGGTGTACCAGTCATAGAGCGCCTCCGGCGCGTCGGTGCGGCTGGTCACCACGAAGCGCACATTCGTCCCCAGCTTCCCGCTCGGTAGGCGTCGCGCCTCCGCCTTGAAGACGACCCGGCGGGGATGCGGCCAGCTCCCCGCCTGGTAGACAGCCTCAGCGAGCAGGCGCACTTTCGCGCCCCCCGCGACCACCGATTGCTGTACGGCGGCGGCCAGTAGCGCGGCGGCCTGTGCCGCTAACCGGGAGTTGTGCAAGAGGGCGACGGTCAGTTCGATCCCTTGTGCCTCGCAGTAATCGTAGAGGGCAGGCAGGGCGAAACCGGCATCGGCGCGGATCGCGATCGCCACCTCCGGCCACGTCGCCCGCAGTTGCTGAACGATCCGTTTGAGGATGGCGACGATGCCCTTCCCGGCGTGGGCATTGCCGGGACGCAGGACGGCGGTGATCAGCTGGTCGGTATCGCCATCGAAGATCAACAGGGGATGGTACATATGCTGGCGATAGTAGCCATGATAGCGCGTCCCCTCCTGGTTGCCATGCGTCGGATCGTCGGTGGAATCGAGATCGAGCACGATCCGCAGCGGCGTGCCCGCCGCCCCCCGCTCGCGCAGATAGAGGATGCCCAACGCCCGGGCGATCCGGTAGCAATCGCGCGCGGTGACGGCGTTTTCGAGGCGCGAGAAGGTCGGCTGGCTGGCGAGCGGGGCATCGTCAGGCAAACGACCACAGACGAGTTTGAGCAACGGATCGTGGCGCAGGGTGGTGGCATCGTTCTGGTCTTCGAAGCCGCAGGCGATCTGATAGACGCGCTGGCAGATGAGCGTGGCGAGGGGATGGGCGCGGGCCTCGCGCCGCCCGTCCGGGAGATGGGCGGCAATCTCGGCGCAGACGCCGATCTCCGCGTCGGCAGCGGCGAGCCAGGGTAAGCCGCCGTCCGAGGTGAGGAGTCCACCGTCGAAGGCGGCTTCAAGAGCAAGGGGGGCGAGGGTTTCAAAGTGGAACGTCGGTATGGCAGAATCAGTCATGAAGAAGCCTCCTCGGTTGATCGGTGTTTCAGCAACTCGACCATACCGAATGAGGCTTCTTCTTCACAACTCCCGGTTATGAATAATCCAGGCTAGCCAGCCGAGGCGGTCGAAGAGTGCGAAGCGACGCCGCAGCGCGCGATCAAGTTCACGATCCGCTATCGCCATTGTGCTGCCCTTTTGGCTGACCCCTGCCGACCCAATGTCGCACCTGACTCGTCATCACTGCATTCCCGTTCCCGCTCGATCCCGGTGCGAATCTTCTCCCGCCCCGCCTCGTCCAATCGCTCCCCGAACTCCGCCTCGATCATAGACATGGACTGCTCGACTGCC
>JBBSFO010000893.1:0-1884 GCA_038238655.1 Thermomicrobiales bacterium
ACGAATGCCCAGAGCCGGATCATGGAGGAAGCGTGCATCCGCTTCGGCCTGCCGTACCAACTGATCGGCGGCACCCGGTTCTACGAGCGCAAGGAAGTCAAGGACGTTCTCGCCTTGATGCGGCTCGTCCACAACCCATCGGACGGGGCGGCGTTCGAGCGGATCATCGAGAACACACCGCTCGGTCGGGGCATTGGCAAGCAATCGGTCTCCGCCATCAATGCCTGGGCGCGCGCGCACAACACCTCGGCGATTGCCGCTTGTCGCGCCCTGGTCGAAGGGATGGAGCCGTTACCGCCCGTCAGCGGACGGCCCGCTACCGGCCTCGCCGATATGGCGCGATTCGTCGCCGGTATGCGCGCGACGATGCTCGACGCGAGCATCGTCACCTTCTTCGATGTCCTGATGGAGCGCTCCGGGTACTTACGAATGCTCGAAGAAGCGGGTATTGAGGAAGGCGACCGCGTGGAAAACGTCCACGAACTGCGCACCGTCGTTGCGGACTACGAAACACTCGACCCGGCACAGGCGCTCGCGACCTTTTTGGAGGAAGCCGCACTCGTGTCGGATCAGGACATGTACAACCGGACGGCAGACGACACCGAGAAGGCGACGCTGATCACGCTCCATGCCGCGAAGGGATTAGAATTTCCCGTCGTCTTCATCGTTGGCGCGGAAGAAAACATTCTGCCGCACGCCCGGTCACAGGAGAGCGCCTCCGAATTGGAGGAGGAGCGCCGTCTCTTTTTCGTCGGGATCACCCGCGCCAAGGAGCGTTTATATATCTCGCATGTCTTTAAGCGCACCATCTGGGGCAATGAACAGTACGCGACGCGCTCGCGGTTCGTGGACTCGATTCCGCCCGATATCATCGAGGAAACCGGCTCGTCCGCGCGCCGTTTGCCGGTCTCCTCTCCACCGCAGAGTTCTGCGACCCGCTGGGAAACCCACCCCCGGCCCCTCCCGCCACGGGAGGGGAGCAATGGGCACGCAGGGCAGCGCGTTCCCCCTCCCGGCACGGGAGGGGGCCAGGGGGTGGGTTTCCGGGCCGGTGATCGCGTCACGCACCCGAAGTTCGGCGATGGCGCGGTGGTGGCCGTCCGAGACCTCGGCGACGATATGGAAGTGACGATTGCGTTCGTCGGTGCGGGCGTCAAGAAGCTGATGGCGTCACTGGCGCGGATCGAAAAGCGGCGTTAGAAACGAGTATGCGCAGCGCATATTGCGGATAGGAAGGGCAGGCCATCGTGGCAACCACGGCAACGCGTTGGGTGTATTTGTTCCGCGATGGCGATGCCGGGCAGCGCGATCTACTCGGCGGCAAGGGCGCGAACCTCGCCGAGATGACGAATGTCGGCCTGCCCGTTCCACCCGGCTTCACGATCACGACGGAAGCCTGCAATGCCTACTTCGAGGCCGACGGCACGCTCCCGGACGGTCTGTGGGAACAAACGCTGGTCGGCCTGAAAGAAGTCGAAGAGCAAATGGGCAGGACATTCGGTGGCGACGGGAAGCCCCTCCTTGTCTCCGTCCGCAGCGGCGCGAAGTTCTCGATGCCGGGCATGATGGACACGATCCTCAACCTCGGACTATCGCCGCAGTCGCTCGCAGGGCTGATTGCTGAAACCAACGATGAGCGATTCGCGTACGACTGCATGCGGCGATTGATCCAGATGTTCGGTAAGGTCGTGCTCGATGTGAATAGCGAACTGTTCGAGGATGCGCTCGATCGCGTCAAGCGACGCCTCAATGTGACGAGCGACACGGAGATTCCGGCGGATGACCTGAAAGGACTGGCGGACGAATTCCGCGCCATCGTGCGGAAGGAGAGCGGCGTAGACTTCCCCGATGAGCCACTCGAACAGTTGAAGATGGCGATCGAGG
>JBBSFO010000894.1:0-1880 GCA_038238655.1 Thermomicrobiales bacterium
CGCGGTGCGACGGTCAGCCCGATCTCCTCTTGTGCCTCGCGGACGGCGGTCTCGTCGGGGGATTCGCCCGCTTCCGCACCACCGCCGACGAAGTCCCAGACCCGGTCGCCGTATGCCTGATGGATCAGGAGTAGTCGCCCGGCTGCATCGCGCAAGGCGAACCCGGCAGCCATCGTGTACGGCACACTCATGGCACGGCCTGATCGGCATTCGTCGCAAGCAGCGCATCAATCGCCTCGGTTGTCGGGATGCCGTGCGGGCCGGGTGCGGTGATGCTGAGGGAAGCTGCCGCGCAGCCGACGCGCGCCGCCACGTCGGGCCGCGCGCCGCGCGCCAGTTCTACCACCCACGCCGCAGCAAAGACATCGCCCGCGCCCGTTTCATCGCGCACGGCGATCGGGAACGTCGGGACGCGCGTCGTCGTTTCGCCTCGCAGAATGTCCACACCGAGCGGGCCATACGTAATCGCGCCAAGTCCGTGCTGCGCCACACGGCGGACGGCTATCTCTGCCGCCTCACGTTCTTCGACGGAAATGACCATCGCACTCAAACGATCGAGCAGGCGATCAGGCAGCACGAGCGTATCGTGCCGGACGGGGGAGGGGAACGTGCCCCAACGGCGCAACCACCCCTGCGGCGTCGCGATCGTCCATGCGCCCGCCCAATCGGCGGCAATCGCGTCCGCCCAGGCGTCGGGCGGCAGTTCGTCCGCTATTGGGCCGAGATGGAGGACGGTCGCACGCCGCCACGCGTCCGGGAGCGCGTCCGGGGGGATCAGCCCGGCCCAGCCGTGAAGTGTCTGCTTGCGCCCGGCCCCCGTCGAGACATTCTCAAACGTTGTGGTCGTTGCGGTGGGCAGAATGTGGATCGCAAACGATCCGTCGAACGGCGCGAGGGCGGCGGCAAGAGCGACCGGATCGCCCGCCGTCAGGATGCCCGCACGCATTCCCATGCGGGCCGCCGTCAGCGCGCTATATAGCACCGTCCCGCCCGGCAGGAACGATCCATCCGGCTGCACGTCCAGCGCGCAATGCCCAACGACCACATAGTCGGGTGAGTCCCCCACCGAAGAAACCTTAAACCGCAGAGACGCAGAGGACGCAGAGTCGGGAAGAGAAGAAAGACCTGTCACACACCATCATTCTTTTTCCTCTGTGTTCTCTGCATGCTCTGCGTCTCTGCGGTTTGTATTCGGTTTCGCTCAACGCGGGTAGATGACGATTTTGCGGGCTTCGCCTTCGCCCTGGCTCTCGGTGTAGACGGCCGGATGATCGCGTAGCGCGAGATGGATGACGCGGCGCTCGTTCGGCGGCATCGCTTCAAGCGGCAGCGGGCGATGACTCTGCGCGACGCGTTCCGCCATTCGGTCGGCCAGACCGAGCAGCGCTTCCTCACGTCGTCGCTTGTAGCCGCCAACATCCACGACAACGCGGTTGAAGCCACCGACCCGCTTGTTGACCAACAGCGTAACGAGGTACTGGAACTGCTGGAGCGTGTCGCCGCGCCGCCCGATCAGGACGCCGAGATCGGGGCCGACGATGTCCACGCCGACGGTCGGCGGTTCGCCCGGCTCCATCTCAATCGGCGGATCGAGCGGATGCACTGCGGCTTGCAGGCCCATCAGGTCCACGAGGTCCTCGGTGATTTCCTGCGCGACGGCGAGTAGGGCAGCGTTGTCCTCGACATTGCCGTGACCGTCCGCGATCTCCGCAGTCTCGCGCCGGTTGCCGGGCGGCGGGCCATCGGCACGGGCATTCCCGGGCGGCGGGGCATCCGTGCGTACATTGCCGGAAACGGCTCCTGCCGGGAGCGGAATAACGCGCACCATCGCCTCGTCCACATCGTGAATCGTCGGGTCTTCCAATACCTCGATCTCGACC
>JBBSFO010000895.1:0-1878 GCA_038238655.1 Thermomicrobiales bacterium
GTTCCCGGTTTTGGGATGGTCGTCGTCGCTGCGATTGGTGGTGCAGCGGTCGCAAGGGCGATTGGGGCTGTTGGCATTGCCGTGGGAGACGCGGGCGGTACCTTCGGTGCAGGCGAACACGCGAGCGTGTACGAAACGAGCAACCCCATGCAGCAAACGGGCACGAGGCGACGCAGATAGCGCGTGGGGAAGGGCATCGCATCTCCTCCGTCCTGCTCGTCGCGGTAATCGTCGCGGATACAATAGCACGGAGCGGCGAGGAGCGACGCACCAAGGGAGGAGATGTATCTGTTCAGGGATGAGGGGAGAGGGTATGCTCTCGTCATGATTGACCTGAAGGACGCCAGCCGGGACGACCTGATTCGTCTGATCGTCTCCCAACACGAAACGATCGCGCGGCAGGAGGGCCTGATCGCCGCCCAACAGGAGCGGATTGCTGCGCTGGAAGCGACGGTCGCGCAGTTGACCGCGCGCGTCGGGGAGTTGCTGGCGGCACTGGCGGCACTCCGTGACGAGACGCCCGGTGGGACGGGACGGCCACAGGGGATGCCGGGCCTCAAGCCCGCCCCCGCGCTTGCGCGCCCGCCGAAGGGGCCGCGCAAGCGGCGGGAGCAGCAGTTTGTGCGGCAGCGGATGGTGCCGACCGTGCGGGTCGTCCATGCGCTGGATGCCTGCCCGATCTGCGGGGTGCCGCTGGTTGGCGGATCGGTCAAACGGAGACGGGAAGTGATCGAGGTGCCGCTCGTGCCCGCCGTGGTGACGGAGCATGTCGTTCTCGAACGGTGCTGCCCGCATTGTCGCGTCCGGCATACCCCGGCGGTGGCGCTCGGCGCGGCGACCGTGGGCAAGCAACGGTTCGGGGTGGGGCTGGTGAGCCTGATCGCGACGCTGCGCGAGGAGGCGCGGTTGCCGGTGGCGACGATTCAGTGGTATCTGCGTACCTTCCACGCCCTGTCGGTCAGTGTCGGGGCGATCATCGGGGCGCTGAAGCAGGTGGCGCGGGCGGGGGAGTCGGCGGTTGACGCCATCCGGGAGGAGATCCGGGGGAGTCCGGTGGCGCATGGCGACGAGACGGGGTGGCGGGAGGATGGGGTGAACGGCTACGTCTGGGTCTTCTGCACGCCGACCGCCCAGTCCTTCGTGCGCGGCAGTCGCCAGGGGGCGATGGTGGAGGCGGTGCTGGGGGAGGCGTTCGCCGGGGTGCTGGTGAGTGACTTTTACGTGGGCTACCAGCACTATCCGGGGGTGAAGCAGAAGTGCTGGGCGCACCTGCTGCGGGATGTCCACGACCTGCGGGTAGCGCACCCGAATGATGCGCGCGTCGCAGCGTGGGCGGCGGCGGTGCACGACGTGTACCGGCGGGCGGTGGCGTGGAAGGCCGCGCACCCGGCGGCGGGGGAGGCGGAGCGGCGGCGGGCGGAGCGAGCGTTCATGCGGGAGTTGCAGCAGATCATTACGCCGTATGCCGAGGTGCAGGCGCCGCAGCGGGTGTTGAGCCAACGGATGGCGAAGCACCTGCACGAGTTGTTCGTCTTCGTGCGCGAACCGCTGGTGCCGCCGGACAACAACGCGGCGGAGCGGGCGTTACGGCACCTCGTGACGAGCCGGAAGATCAGCGGCGGGACGCGCTCGGCGGCGGGGAGCGCGACGAAGATGACGCTCGCCTCGCTCTTCGGGACATGGCGGTTGCAGGGGATCAACCCCTTGACCGCCTGCCGCGCCCTCCTCATTTCCCCCTTACCCTGAACAGATACGTCCGGGGTCCTTCCACAAGGATCACGGGGCAGAGCAGATCGAGGGCCGATGCCGACGCGCGCCGTCGGTTGCCGTTCTCGCCCATGGCCGCATGGCCGTATGAACCGGAGGAGTGGGGAGCAA
>JBBSFO010000896.1:0-1864 GCA_038238655.1 Thermomicrobiales bacterium
GGCACCCGTCGTGGCCGTCGGGGCTGTGCTGGAGCCGCCGCAGGCCGCGAGGACGGCGCTGGCCGCTGCCGCTGCGGACCCAATGAGGAACCGCCGTCGGTTCAAGATGAGAGTGTGTAGACGTTCGCGCTCGGTCATGTCATTCCCTCCGTTTGATTCAGACCACTCCCGATGGACTGTCCCGCATCTGTACTCCGCTTCCCCCTTGCGTCCACGGTGACGCCATACCCGATGTCAGTACGCCAGTGTGTGGAGCGCGCCCGCGAGAACGGTAATCCCGGCGACTGCGTCCTCGATGGTCGTGAATTCCTCCGGCGTATGGCTCCGGCCATCCTTGCTGCGGACGAAGAGCATCGCCACATTACTGCGCGCCGCCATGATCTGGCTATCATGCCCCGCGCCGCTGTGCATCGTCATCGTCGGGATGCCTTGCTCCCGCGCCGCTGCTTCGAGCAGTCGCACGGTTGCCGGGTCGCAGATGCAGGGCGGCGTATCGCTGCGCATCTCCCAGTTCACCCCCACATTTCGCCGCGCCGCAACATCCCGAAAGAGGTGTTCGTGCCGCTCGTACAGTTCTGCCCGCTTTTTCGGATCGGGGTGCCGTGCATCCACGCTGAAGACGACGCGCTCCGGCACGATGGCGGGAAAATTCGGCTCGGCGGCGATCCGCCCCACGGTCGTCACCGCCGGGCGGCCCATCGCCAGCGCGCTCTCGCGCACGCCGAGGATGATCTCGGCGGCGGCGGCCATGGGATCGCGTCGGAGGTCCATCGGGAATGCGCCCGCGTGGTCGGCCCGCCCGTGGACTTCGACGGTGTAGCCGCGTAGCCCGGTGATCGCGTTGACGACCGCGACTGCCAGCCCCGCTTCTTCCAGGAGCGGCCCTTGCTCGATGTGTAGTTCAATGAACGTGGCGATGTCGTCGCGCGCAGCGTCGGAGATGCGGTCGGGGTCGAGGCCGACCGATCTCATCACGTCCGCCATCGTTTCGTCGGCGTAACTGCGCATCGTCTCCGCCTCGTGCGGCTCGATGCGGCCAACGACGGCGCGGGAGGCCCAGAAGTTGGCGCGCGGGAAGCGGCTCGATTCCTCCTGACAGAAGGAGACGACTTCCAACGGCCGTTTCGGCGGGCCGCATTGCTCCTTGAGTACGGCAATGGCGACATACCCCGCAATCACGCCGAGTGCGCCATCGTAGCGGCCACCGGGGAGTTGGGTATCTATGTGCGAGCCGGAAACAATGGCCTTGCCGCCTTCGGTCCCTTCCAGTCGCCCCCAAACGGAGCCGACGGCGTCCCAATGGACGGTCATCCCGGCGTCCGCGCACCACGCCGCGACCATCTGCTGCGCCGCCGTCCATTCCGGTGTGTAGACCGCACGCCGCACGCCTGTCCGGTCGGACGCGCCGAACTCCGCCAGTGCGAAGATGCACCGTTCGACAAGCGCGGGATCAATCAGGAGGCGCGGTGTCACCAAGATGCTCCAGGATTTCTTCGCCGTACGCGAAGGTGATCGGCAGGCCGCCACTATGGACGAACAACACACCCGCGTCCGGTGCGAACGCGCCGCGCCGGATTTGGTCAATCACGCAGGACATCGCTTTCGCGGTGTAGACCGGATCGAGGATCAACCCTTCGGTGCGGGCGGCGAGTGCGAGTGCGTCCAGCCCTGCCGCCGTCACGACACCGTATCGCTCCCCGACATACGCGTCGTGGACGGTAAAGTCCGCCGCCGCGAGCCGCACAGGAAGGTCGAGCAATTCCGCCGCGCTGTTCGCGAAGCCGAGCATTTGTGTCTCGATCATCTTCCGCGATCCCCCGACACTGACGGCGTGTACGCGATATGACGCTCCAAGGGCTTTCCC
>JBBSFO010000897.1:0-1863 GCA_038238655.1 Thermomicrobiales bacterium
GCGCGAACGACCTAGGCATCCACCCGACGCCCTCCGTCACGGTCATCCCCAGCGCGGGGTCGCCCCCGTCGCCTTCCGCCCGTGCCCGGCCTCGTTCCTCTCTCTCGCTCTCTATCTCTCCCAGCACGCATGCCGAAACACCCGCACTGCTCGCTGCTTCTCGTCCTTCACTCCTCGGTTCGTAAGGTGCCCATGCGGTTTTATCTCACCGCAGATGAGAAACATACCAGTGCGGCGAAATCGTGTCAAGAGTGTTTCGCGTGCCAAAACCTCCGCCGTACAAACGGGTTGAGGTGTTCGCATTTTCTCAAATGGACGATCTGTCGCCGAGCAATCGTTCGTCCGGACTGGAAACGACGTTTATGTACCATCCCAGCGGGCGAGGGCGAGTTGGGCTTGTGCGAGTTTGTTGCGCAGGTTTTCCAGCAAGCTGGCGAAGGCGGGGTCGTCGCCGCGCAGATACTCGAAGAAGCGCACATAGCGTTCTCCGGCGTCGGCGAGCGCGGGGATAAGTTCGGCGCGGGGGAACCGCACGGTCGGGATGAAATCGCCGGTGAGCAGTTGGTCGGATGCTTCAGGATCGAGCCGCAGATACCCGTACGACTCGAAGTGCCGGATGACGACGTGTTTCTGATCTACCAGATCGGCGATCGCGCCGAGACAGAAGAGCGAGACCATCGCGTCGAGCGAGTCCCGGATACGGATCTCCACATCGCCGCGCGTCAGAACGATCTCGCCGCTGTCCATCTCGTTGTCGTCGAGCAGAGCAGGAAACTCGTACATTTCGTCGTCGTTTGTCGGCTCGGGAACGCAGGTCGCGACATCGTCATCAGTGAAGTCGAAGTAGCAGAATTTAACGGTCAGTGTGGGATCGGTCCCGTTCTTTTTACTCATTATGTAATCACCACGGGCGTTGTGACGACAAGGGGTGGGGTCGCCTTTTTTGCTGCTTGGGCGGCCTTAAAGGCCGCGAATGCATCATTCTTCGCTTTCAATGCTGCCGCCTTCGCGTCCTGCTTATCCTTTAGCGCCTTCGCTGCCAGCGCCTTCGCGGGGGCCTCCAGCGCGTCCTTCTCGACTTTGATGGCTTGCAACTCCACGTTGGTGTATTCGTGAAAGCCGGTCCCACCTTGTGGGAAGAACGCTTGCAGTTTGCCACCGGCGAGCGCCCCAAGGTTGACCCGCAGCCCGTTCGCCAGGTCAACCGAAATGGATTCGATGTCGGCGCTGACCGTTTTGCCAGCGGGCACCTTGCCAATCGCCTCGATTACCATGCTCTTGATGGCGTCCTTGTCGGTGCCGGCCGGGAACATCCCCGTCAGTGGAGGGTAGGTGCTCGCTGAATTTAAGGGCTGATACTGAAACGTGTGCCGGTTTAAGTAATGCTTCAGGTTGACGCTCGTGATGCCGAGAGTAGCTGCTTTGGCAGCCGATGCCGACGCCGCCAGGTCAATCGCTTCGTCGGCGACTTGCTCCTTCGGGAACAATGCGACGTCTGCCTTCGCGTCCGCCCCGACATACGCGCGCTGGATGATCGCGCCGCCGGGCATCGCGTCCTTCTGAATGATCGCTCCACTGGGCATTGCCTTCGCCTGGATGGCCTTCGCGCCCATCGCGTCCGCCTCGCGTTCGAGCGCGGCGTCGTCATTGACGGGCAGCCCTTTTGCCTGCATCGTTGGTTTCACCCGCCCTTGCTTCTGCTGCACCGTGTGCCACGCCTCATGCGCCAGGTGCTCCTCCTGCCCCGGCCCCACGTGGATCTCCGTCCCGTGCGCGTACGCCAGCGCGCCCATCTCCCCCGCTTTCGCCGAGTTGTACCGTACCCGCACGTCGTCCAGCATGATCCCCGACAACGCCTCCACC
>JBBSFO010000898.1:0-1854 GCA_038238655.1 Thermomicrobiales bacterium
AGGGGCTTTCTCCATCAGCGCCGCGGCGACCCGGCCCGCGAGATGCGCTTCCCGACCCGCTTCGTCCGGGAAGGCATCGAAGATCGCAAACGTCGAGGGGCCAAACTGGACGGCAAACCAACTGGTCGTCCCCGGTTCATCCGCCACGATCGCCTGACCGCCACGCAGGAACTCCGCGACCGCCGCTTCTTTTCCCGGTTTCGCTTCCATCCGCACGAACAATGCAACTTTTTCCATGTCCAGTGTCCTTTCCATTGAGGCACGTGTGAATGCCGTATCCCACACCTAAGCCGCACGAGCCATGCCACTGCAGCCCGTAGTATGTGAAGCAGCACTGAGAGAAGTCACGATAATCGGTACATCTCGTACTTTATTCTACCCTTGACACATATTATATACTTCAATGTAATAACGGCCTCGATTGCCGAGTGCGCTCACAGCAGCACGGATAGCCACCACGGTCCGTGCAACACTCGATGCGGGAAGGTCGAAGACTTCGCGGGGGTAGGAACGTTGATCTTTTCACGCGCTTTTTTCGGCATCGGTTTTTTCCACCGGCTCATACTGCGGCAGAGCGAACGATTGCTTCTGCTCTCGTTCTTGCTTGCATTCGCCACGACGATTCAGCCCGTCGGCGCCATCGCGTCGAATCCGGATACCGACCCGCGTTTATCGCAGGCAGTCGTGTGGGCGACGCAACAGATGGCCGCGCCCCGGCTCTGGCTCGAGGACGGCGTAACACTCTGCGACAAGTTCGTCGAGAACGCATATGGCGTCACGGCGCAGTATCCGACCGCATATGATATGTATCTGGCGCTTGGGAAATCGGGCGATCCGGCGCGGCACACGATCGCGAGCCTGCAATACGCACCCGCCGGGGCGATTGTTTTCTTCGACCGGAACAGCGGCAACTGGAACGATGGGCATGTGGGCATCTTTGTGAGGAACGACCAATTCGTCAGTGTCGTCACCGGTGGTCGCATCAAACAACACAGCGTCCAATGGTGGAACGATCACACCTCCCATTTTCTCGGCTGGGCCTACCCGCGCGCCGATTGGCCGGGATACGGCAAGACGAAATCGCCCGTCCGTGTCGCGCCGCCCGCGCCATCGCCGCAAGCGCTCGACACCGCAACCCGTGCCTTCCTGGCGCAGTGGCGCACGGGTGAAGGGATTGCGCGCAACCTTTGGGGACCATCGCTCGTTGCACCGGAACAGGAAATCTACCACGACGCCTCAGGCGGCTACCGTCTCGTCGAGTACTACGACAAGGGCCGGATGGAACTAGGCGACGTAAACGGCGGCGCCGTCACGAATGGCCTGCTCGCCACCGAGTTGATCACCGGCGAGATACAGGTCGGGAACGCCGTTTTCGAGTCACACGGCCCCGCCGCCATCCCGATTGCCGGCGACCCGGATACGCCCGGCCCGACCTACGCCGCCCTTAACGACCGCGCGGCGAAACTCCTCGCCCCAACGCCATCGAAAATCGGCACGACGATCAGCGCGACGCTTTCCGCCGTCGGCGATCCGTCCGAGACGGCACCGACGGGCACCGCCGATGTGCGCACCACCGCGAAAGCCGATACGATGCTCTCCGCGTACGATAGTGCGACGAAGCACAACCTGCCCGCCGCGTTTGCCGCCTACCGCACGAAAGTGGGACTGAGCGTGATCGGTTACGCGAAGAGTGAGCCATTCATGGCAACGGTCAACGTGGCCGGGGTGCAGCGACAGCTCGTCGTGCAAATCTTTGAGCGCCGTGTCCTCACCTACAATGCCGCGAACAGTGACGCCTTTAAGGTGGAGATGGGCAACATCGGCCAGCACTATTATCGCTGGCGGTACGAGCAA
>JBBSFO010000899.1:0-1846 GCA_038238655.1 Thermomicrobiales bacterium
CCACGATGAGGCGGCACGCGCCGCCACCGGGAAGCCACACGTCCAGTTCGTGACCTTGCCCGGCCTCAACCATGGTGAGGGATCGCGACGCAGTGATGTCGTCCTCCCGCACGTCCGGGCATTTCTCGCGGGCATCGAGCGATCGGCATGAAAGCGTACGGCTTAATGCTCTGCCTGCAAGATGACCCGGCAAAGATCGCGCTGTACACGGAGTATCACCGTGCGGTCTGGCCCGCAGTGCTGGCGCGGCTGCGCGCGGTCGGCGTTCAGGAGATGAAGATTTTTCTCCGCGAGCGGCGAATGTTCATGTACATCGAGACGGACGACACCTTCGATCCGTTGCGGGACTTCGCGCGCGTCAACGACGACCCAAAATCGGCGGAATGGAACGCCCTGATGGCGACCTTGCAGGAACGCGCCCCGGAAGCGACAGCGGACGAGTGGTGGGCGCCGATGGAATGTGTCTTCGATATGGGCAAGTAATGAGTTCGAGATTCTCCACGTCATTGCAAGCCTCAGCCATCTCCTGCGAAGGCACCCGTAGATTCCAAACGATCCGCCGGGAGCGTCCCTTCTTCGTAGAGGCGGCGAAGCGTCGGGCGGAGGGCACTAATGAGTAGGACGAGCACCACGAAAAGCACGGCAGGCAAGCCGAGAACGGGCGACGCGCCGAAGCGGCCCGCGAGGTAGCCGTTGGCGAGATTGCCGAAGGACATGATGCCCCCCGCGCTCATGATGAAGATGCCCGTCACGCGGCCCCGCAATGCGTCCGGCACCGCTTCCTGTACGAGTGTGATCGCGAGCGTCATGAAGAGCGCTTGCGATGCGCCGACCACCACCATCGCGAGCATCGCAACGACCCAGACCCCGGCGATGGACATCAGTACCGTCGCGATCCCGCTCGCCACCGCACTGATGAAGAGCAACGTGCCGCGCATCGTCGGTGACCGGACACCCGCGAGAAAGAGCGTCGCCGCAATCGCGCCCAAACCAATCGCCGCAACGAGTGAGGAATAAATTGCCCCTTCGCCGCGCAGGTTCTGCTTCGCGAAGAGCGGCAGCGTCGAGTCGAACGCCATCGTCAACGAACAATGGAGGACGACGACACCGAGCAGCAGCGCGACGATCCCCCGCTGCCGGACGTACCGCCCACCCTCGCGGATTTGCTCGCCGACGCTGACCATCACGAGGTTGGCGCGTGGCATGCGCGGTACCCGCACCATAAAGGCGAGCGCAGGAAGGTACAGCAGGGCGATGATCAGGAAGGCCAGCCCCGCGCCGCGCGTCGCGAGCACCGGCGCCATCACGGCGGGGCCGACGAAGCGCGAGCCGAGCGTACCGAGGCCGTTGAGCGAATAGGTATTCAAGAGTTCTTCCGGCGGGACGAGGTTTGGCAACATCGTTTGCACCGTCGGCAACTCGACCGCCCGCGCGATACCGGAAAGAAAGACGAGCGGCACGAGTTCCGCGAACGGCATCGTCCCCAGCACCGTCTGCACGCCGAGGACAAGCGCGACAATCCCCTGCACGATCTGCGCGCCGATCACCAGCGTCCGCCGATCCATCCGATCTGCCAAAAGACCACCGACCGGCGTCGCCAGCAGCAGCGGGAGCATCGTCGCGAACGTAACCAGTCCAACCGCACTACTGCCATGCAATTGAAAGGCAAGCCAGCCCGCCGAAACCAGGAATGCCGCCTGCGCGATGCTCGCAATCGTCGCGCCGAACCAGAAGGTCCGGCTTTCTCGATATTTCAGTGAGGAGAGCAGGTTGAGCCGCCCGCGCTCCCGTTGTCCACGAACCGTCACAATGCCCCCGTCCTTGTCCCGGCCATGCAACGCATGCC
>JBBSFO010000900.1:0-1840 GCA_038238655.1 Thermomicrobiales bacterium
CGCGGGCACTGACCCCGCCGATCCGCGCGTGCAAGCCCTCGCCGCGCGATGGATGGGGCTGGTGCAGGAATTCACCGGCGGCAACCCCGGCATCGAGCAAAGCCTGCGTACGATGTATCAGAGTGAGCAGCCGCAGGACATCCACCCCTCGCTCGACCCGCGCATGTCCGAGTACATGACGTACATCAACAAGGCAATGGCGGCGAAGGGATAGCCACCCCCGACTCCTCCCGACATGGGAGGGGAGAATGCCGACAGACCCAGACGTTATACTTTGGCTACAGACATGCCCGCGAGTCCCCCTCCCGTATCGGGAGGGGGACAGGGGGTGGGTTTTTATCCCCGATGGAGCGCCGTGTAGACTTGCTCGGCATTGATCGGCACGGAATTGAACCGCTTACCCGTGGCAGCCTTCATCGCGTTGGCGACTGCGGCAGGGCCGGGGATGATCGGCGGCTCGCCAACGATCCGCGCGCCAAACGGGCCGTCCGGTGCGGGCACCTCGACGAGGATCGTCTCGATGTTTGGCACTTGCGTCGAGGCGGGGAGCGCGTAGTCCATGAATGAGCCGGTGAGCAGTTGGCCGTTGTCGTCATAGATCATCTGCTCGAACAAGGCGAAACCGATGCCCTGCACGACGCCGCCCTGAATCTGCCCGATCACAGCGGGCGGGTTCAAGGCATGGCCGACATCCTGTACCGCAACGTAGTTGACGATCGCCACGTCGCCCGTTTCCGGGTCCACCCGGAGGTGGGCGAGATGCACCGTGAAGCCCGCCGCGATCACTTGCTGCGCGCTCGCGCCATTGCCCCAGACGGGCTTGTACTTGCTCGTGCTCATCCGCGCGACATCGGTCAGCGTGACCTTGCGGTCCGGCACGCCCTTGACTTGCACGTTCTCGCCGACGATTTCGAGGTCTTCGACCGATGCTTCCAGTTCCTGCGCGACGATGGCGAGCGCCTGCTTGCGCGCCTCGACTGCCGCTTCCAGCACCGCCTTGCCGACGGTGTAGGTGATTTGGCTGCCACCGCTCCCGGGGGAATGCGGCGCGGCCTCAGTGTCGCCGATCACGACGCGCACCTTGTCCGCCGAAATACCGAATGCTTCGGCGGCGATCATCGCGAAGGTCGTCGTTTGCCCGGTAAGGTCCACCGCGCCGACGCTGATCGTCAAGGTGCCGCCCGGATCCATCCGGCAGGCGGCGGCGGCGGGGCCTTTGCCACCGGGCCAGCCGCCGGCAGCGATGCCGACGCCTTCATTCGCCGGCAGGTTATGCCGGTTCTGCCAGAGCGGATGCTCCTTGATTTTCTCCAGGCACTCGACGAGGCCGATCCGCGGCCAGGGGTTGCCATCCGGCCAGAGATCGCCCTCGACGATCGCATTTTGCAGGCGAAAGTCGAGCGGGTCGAGGCCGAGTTTGTCGGCGAGATCGTCCATCTGCGATTCGATGGCGAAACTGGCGTGCGGCGCGCCCGGCGCGCGGTATGCGCCGACGCCCGGCTTGTTGGTGACGACCTCGTAGCCGCGAATATCGAGATTCGGGAAGCGATACCAGCCGCCGATCAACAGGCAGGCAATGCCGAGTGCGGAGCCGGCATACGCGCCCGTGTCGAGGACGACGCGTGCCTGCATTGCGGTCAGCGTGCCGTCCTTCTTCGCGCCCGTCTTGCACTCGATCACGGCGTACGGCGACGGGTTCGCGGCGAGGAAATCTTCGCCGCGCGTGTACTGGAGGTGGACGGGCCGGTTCGTCTTTTTGACCAGCGAGGCGACGAACGGCTCGATGACGACGTACTTCGCGCCGAAGCCACCGCCGACGGTCATTGCGACGCAGCGCACC
>JBBSFO010000901.1:0-1835 GCA_038238655.1 Thermomicrobiales bacterium
GACGTGTCGTCCGTAACGATCCGGTTCTTCCACCCGGTAGCCTCTGCAAGAAGGATATCCGTAGGAAGAATTCTCGCCGGTTGGCGGCAGCAGGGTGTCGGACAACCCGCACAGTTCTCGCGTGTGAAGGTATCGAAGTGGCGACGCAGTTCGCGCTGAGTTCGTCTGTAGACGGACAGAGGGTTACTCACAGTATTGCCTTTCAAACACAACACAATGACAGGTTGACCAAGCGAGTATAGCCTACCAACGACTTGGTGTCCAGCGCATTGCGCGGCATCGTTCGCCCGTTCGAGCGCGAACAGAGCGGTTCCCATGACAGGAAACCGCTCTCATCTTAACCCATGGCATCTCAAAGCGGATACACGACGAGGCGAACCGATTATAAGCACCTCGCTGCCTACCGCTTACCAACTGCATCTAATTGCTACGGCGTGACGCTCTTTTCGTGCTTCATCCGTCGCTTTTCCGTACGCTCTTCGGTGGCAGATCCGGGCGACATATGCTTGGCGGTCAGGTCCGTCCAATGGTTCAGGTCGAGAGCGCCTGGCGCGGTCGCCGGATACGATGGCGCCATGGGGAGAATGTCCTCATACTCCTCCTCGTGCGCCATGGAGCTCATGCGGTCATGGTCTCGCTCGCGCATCTTGTCCAATCTCGTTTCGGTAGCCGAACCGGCGCGCATGTGCTTGTGAGTAATGTCGCTCCAATGGTTCAGGTCTAGCGCTCCTGGACTGCTGTACGGATAGGATGGGGTTGTCGGGAGCCGATCCTGTTCGTCCTCGTCCCGCGCCACCTTAGACATGCGCTCGTGATCTCTATCGCGCCTCATGTCCATCCGTGCCTCTGCTGCTGAACCAGACCGCATATGTATCCGGCCGAAGTCCGTCCAGTGGTTGAGGTCGAGCGAGCCTGGCGCGGCAGTGGGATATCCAGGCGCCGCGGGAGCCGCATCATTGTAGTCGTCCGTCATCATTCCGTCAGATTGCATCGTTCTGTCCGAGTGCGTGTCGTGCTTCGACATGTGGTCCTGCGCCTGAGCGCGCCCGAATCCAAATGACGCGCAGAGGGCGATGCCAAGCACCGACGTGAGTGCCAGTTGCGTGGTGCCTCGAATCGTGTATCGCAATTTTGTTCCTCCCGGCAGCCCAAAAGGGCGCCCGTCATATTTCATTGCTGCGGATGAAAGATAGAGGGAAGTGCCGGGCACTTTGTTCCAGCAATTTCCGCGCTCGGTACCTTGTGCGCAGGAGCGGCGGCAAACGACCTCCGTGCGTCGAGATGGATCGTCGCCGCGACCGATCTCGACGCTCCTATCGCTCTATGCCGCATGGAGGTACAATCGTTTCCGAGAGACTCTGGCGCTCATCACTGAGGAGGAACTACGTGGCGGGGATCTATCCGTTTGAGGGCATTCACTATGACGATGCGCGCGTGCCTCTTGCACAGGTCATCGCACCGCCATACGACGTATTGTCACCCGATCAGCAGAGAGAGCTTTATGACCGCCATCCGTGCAATATCATCAGGATCATCCTGAATCGGCAGACGCCGGAAGATAGCGAAGCCGAAAACCGTTATACACGCGCGGCCGGGTACCTGCGTGAATGGCTGGCCAACGGCGTGCTCGTCCGGGATAGCGTGCCGGCGTACTACGAATATCTACAGCGTTTCGCGCATCCGAACGACCCCTTGCACGTGGTGGAACGTCAGACCTTGTTCGTCGCATTGAAGCTGGAGCCGTACGACAAGGGCGTCGTTCTCCCCCACGAGGAGACGCATCCCAGTGCGAAGGCGGATCGGCTCGATCTGATGAGGGCGACTCGCGCCAATCC
>JBBSFO010000902.1:0-1834 GCA_038238655.1 Thermomicrobiales bacterium
AGGAGGCCGAACAACTGCGTCACCATCTGGCTCGGCCGGTAGCCCGCCTCGCGCCGCGCATTCTCCAGTTTGTCGTAGAATTGCGCGTTCTCGAAGTAGGAAAGGTCGAGCGCGTTCGCCTTCTCCATCAGCCGGACGCTGATGTAATTGGAGAGCAAATCGCTTTGCAGGCTGCTGACGAGCTGGCTGATTGTTTGCAGGAGCGCCGCAAGCAGTTGCACGCCGAACCAGAGCGCGACGAGAATCAAGACGTGCTGTGTCTGGACGCGCGTCTGCACCTGGAAGGCTTTGATCACGCCGTCCACGATTGCTTTCGAGAAGTAGAGCGTGATCGCTGGCAAAATGCCCTGCACGACGGTAAGGGCGGCATTCGTCGTCGCATAGCGGGGGGTCGCTTCCCAGACGAGACCGAGCGCCTTGGGAATCATCTGAAAAGCGAGCCGGGCGCGGGCGCGAATCGTTTCCGGTTGGTTAGGGCGGACGGGGCGACCGCCGTGCGTTCGGGTGCGGGGGGAAGAATCTGCCAATAGGACGAACTCCTTTTTGTCTGGTATACAACACGCAACATTGTCGCATCTGTTCGATACAACGCATACATCGGCCACTTTACTCCGATGCGATACTGCCAATATGGCTAGGTGGGAGGGAGCAATGAGCAATGGACAATGAGCAATGGGCGATGAGGAATGCGCCAATCCGTGTCATCCTCGATTGCGACACCGCCAATGAGATAGACGACCAGTTCGCGATTGCCTACGCGCTCGGCTCGCCATCGCTCGATGTACGCGGCGTGATCTCCGTGCAGAATACGCTGATCCATGGCGTGGGATCGGTCGAGCGGTATCAGGAGGAAGCGGAACGGGTCGTCGCGCTTTGCGGCAAATCCGCGAGCGTGCCGTGTTTGCGCGGCGCGATTGCGCCGATGGAAACGCGCGACGCGCCCGTACCAAGCGAGGGACTGGACTTCCTGATTGCGGAGGCGCGGCAAGGGCCGCTAACGATCATCGCGACCGGGCCAATCACCGATGTCGCCTCGCTCCTGCTCGTCGCGCCGGAGGTACGGGAGCATGTGCGTATCGTCTGGCTCGGCGGCTTCCCCGATGTCGCGACCTATACCCGCTGGCGGCTCGGCGAACTGAATGGGCGCGCGGACATCGCGGCGTGGCGCGTCCTGTTCGCGCAGCCTGTCGCATTGCTGCAACTACCCGGTTGGCCCGGTGTGGAAAAACTCGCGGTCGAGTACGGCCCATACCTAGCGGAGTTGCGCGCCCTCGGTCGCCCCGTCGCCAGCTACCTCGCCGACATTTCCGCCGCGTGGCGCGCGCACCGCGAGGCGCTTGGCTACGGCCCGCAGACACGAAAAATCCTCTGGGACGTCGCCAATGTCGCCGCCGTGATCAACCCTGCATCCGTCACCGTCACACCGATCGCGACGCCGACACTCGATGTCGCGGGCGCGCACGACTTCGCCTCCCCCGGTCGGATCGTTGATGTCGTTACCGACCTCGACGCCGCATGGATCCTCGCCGATCTGCGTGCTGCGCTGCTGCGGTTACCGGCGACGATATGATGTGGTAGCACAGGCTGGAAAGCCCGCCCTACCAGAAAGATGCCCCCTCCGATGATTGCGACGACACGCAAGGAAGAAGCAACGACGACCGCCTACGGCAGGCAACCGGTCCCGCCGTGGGTGCGCTGGCTCGTCCCGACGCTGCTCGCCAGCGGCCTGCTCCGCGCGGTCATTCTCGCGACGAGCGCGGTGCAAACGACACCGGATAGCCCCGGCTATGCTGCCCTCGCGGATAGCCTCCGCCATCGCACGCTCGCGGACGAT
>JBBSFO010000903.1:0-1823 GCA_038238655.1 Thermomicrobiales bacterium
CGGGACGAGGATCGCTTTCGCGTCCAACCGAAGCGAAAACGAAGACCATGAGCGTCGGTCGGATGTTTGGACGGTGACCGTTGCGTCCGGCACACTCGTGCAAGTGACACCACACGACGGCGCGTACGGCAGCCCCGCATGGTCTCCGAACAGCACGACGCTGGCGGTTGTCGGCCACGCCGCCCCGGCAAAGGGTGGCGCGAATGACCGCCTGTGGACGGTGCCCGCGACGGGCGGCGCACTCGCACAGGCCACCGACCTCGATCGCTCGATTGGTTCCGGCGTCATGTCGGATACGGGCGCGAACGACCGCCGCCAGCCCGCGTGGGTCGGCAACGACCTGTTTTTCATCGCCGCAATCAATGGCACGGCGCAGGTCTGGCGCGTTCCCGCAAGTGGCGGCGCCACGACGCAGGTTACGGAAGGAACGCATGCCATCGCCGGGTGGGATATTTCGCGCGATGGCACGACGCTCGCATATGGCGCGTCTACCCCGACGAATCCGGGAGAAGTCCATACGCTCTCGCTGCACGGCGGCGAGGCGACCCAACTGACGCAACTGAACGCGGACTTCGTCGCGCAGTGTGAGCCGAGCGGGCGTGAGGAGTTCTGGCTGCCAGCGGGCGACGGTACCGGTGAGCAGGTTCAGGGATGGATCGTCAAGCCACCGGGCTTCGACCCCGCCGCGAAGTATCCCCTACTGCTCGAAATCCACGGTGGCCCGGCCGCGACGTACGGCGTCGGTTGGTTCCACGAGTTCCAGTACTTCGCCGCGCAGGGGTATGTCGTCGTCTACTGCAATCCGCGCGGGTCGCAGGGGTATGGCGAGGAGTTCTGCACGAGCATCTATCAGGACTGGGGTACCAAGCCAATGATGGATGTCATGGCGGCCGTTGACCATGTGATCGCCCAGGGCTATGTAGATACCGACCATCTCTACGTCACGGGCGGGTCGTACGGCGGCTATATGACCGACTGGGTGGTGACGCATACCAACCGCTTCCGCGCGGCAGCGACGCAGCGGAATGTGTCCGACTTGCGGACGCTCGCACTCGCGGACGACACCGGCACACTCTGGCTCGGCGACTACTTCGGCGGCATGCCGTGGGATGAGCCGGAAGTCTACGCGCGCAACTCGCCGATCACCCACATCGCCAATTGCAAGACACCGCTCTTCATCGAGCACGAGGAGGAGGACCATCGCTGCCCGATGGATCAGGCGGAGCAGGTCTACAACGCGCTGCACAAACTGGGTGTCGAAACCGAACTCGTCCGCTACCCCAAAGAACCGCACGGCATGAGCCGCGACGGTGGCCCACTCCACCGCGTGGACCGTCTCCAGCGCATCATCGGCTGGTTCGAGCGACACAAATAGCTGTTTTCTGGATTACTGGTGGGGCTGGCTTCAGCCTGCGGCCCGGATTTCCGCTCTGAAGTCTGATCCACCAGTGACCAAACCGTGACAATGCTGCCGTATCAGCGGGCGCGCTATCACCAGCGTTCTCTACGGTCATCGCTTCGTCTGTCACACTACCGCTTGCTTCAGACGTGCCGTCTGCGAGCAGCGAATGATTCTCGTTGCTCCCGGTGCCCGCCGTAGCTATGCGCTTGATCCCGTTCCTACCCTCTTCCGCCTCGCCTGAGGGCAAAACGGCGGTTGGTGTATGTACTTGCAACCGCCATACATATACAATCGGAAGCGGGGCTGTTGATGAGCAGTAGCGCGCTCCGCAACCGATGCGTCGGCATCGTTGGGCGGCAATCCTCGCCTCGGGCGAGAAGGAGTGCACCGTGGCTTCCTTCGCTTCACCGCAGCGTCCGGC
>JBBSFO010000904.1:0-1816 GCA_038238655.1 Thermomicrobiales bacterium
CGTGATGCTCGTCACTGGCGGGCGGCTTGGCGATGTCTACGGGCGCAAGCGGCTCTTCATGCTCGGCATGGCGGGCTTCACGCTCACCTCGGCGCTCTGCGGCCTCGCCCCCACCCCGACGCTGCTCGTCGCGGCGCGCATCGCCCAAGGTCTGGCGGCGGCAGCGATGACGCCCCAGGTCCTCTCCACCATCCAGGTGACATTCGCGCCGCAGGAGCGCGGTCGGGCATTCGGCGTCTATGGCGCAGTCATCGGGATCGCGGCGTCGCTCGGGCAGGCGCTCGGTGGCCTGCTCATCCGGGCGGACCTCTTCGGCCTCTCGTGGCGGCCAGTCTTCCTCGTCAATCTCCCGATCGGTGTCGCGGTCCTCGTCGCCGCCGCATATTTCCTCACCGAGACCCGCTCGGCGACCACGCCCCGGCTTGACCTGGGCGGCGTGGCTATCCTCAGCGTCGGCTTGTTCCTGCTCACCTATCCGCTGGTCGAAGGGCGGGATGCGGGCTGGCCCGCGTGGGCATGGCTCTGCCTCGCCGCCTCGATTCCCGTCCTCGCCGCCTTTGTGCTCTTCGAGCGCCGGGTGATGGCGCGGGACGGCTCGCCGCTGGTCGTGCTGCGCCTCTTCCGCGAGCGCGCCTTCGTCGCGGGATTGCTGGTCTCCCTCCCCAACAACGCCGCAGGTGCCGCATCGTTCTTCCTCCTCGCGCTCTACCTGCAACTCGGCCTGCACTTCTCGGCCCTCGTGGCGGGGCTGATCTTCGCCCCCGGTGCGCTCGCGTTCTTCCTCGCCGCCACCGTCTCGGTGAAGCTCACCCCGAAGCTGGGCAGTCGGCTGATCGCCGTTGGCCTGGCGATCCTGATCGCCGCCGGGGTGATGGGGAGCATCATTGTCCATCGCACTGGGGAAGCCCCCTCCCCCCTGCTCCTCGCGCTGGTCAGCATCATCCAGGGTCTCGGGGCGGGATCAACCTCGCCGCCGCTGTTCGGGGCGATCCTCGCCGGGATTGATCGCAACGATGCCGGGGCCGCGTCCGGCGTCCTCTCGACAGCCCAGCAGATCGGCAGCGCGCTGGGGGTGGCGATCATCGGGGTGGTCCTCTTCGGCGTCCTGGCCGCACATGCGCCGCGCGTCAGTGGCGACCTGGCGCCGGAGTTCGCGCGACAACTCGCGGCGGTGCAAGGCGACAATGAACGGGCGACGACCGTCGCGGATTTCCGGGCGTGCGCGGATGACCGCGCCCGCAGTCATGATCCCGCCATTCCCCCAGTCAGTTGCCAGCGACCCTCGCTGCACGGGTCGGACCCGGCCGTCGCGTCGGCTGTCGCGACCTTCTTGCAGCGCGCGAATGCACGCAACTACGCGAATGCGTATGTGGTCAGCCTCCTCGCCTCGATGGGCTTCGTGCTTATCGCCCTCGCCAGCGCCTTCTGCCTGCCCGCACCGCGCGAGCGGCACACGGATAGGGAGAATCGCTAACGAAGAACAACGCCGAGCATCGCGTTCGATCTCCTTCAAGAAACGGACAAAAAGGGGTGCTTGCACCGTTTGTCTTTAAACTCTGGACTTCATCAGTCGGCTCGTCGTCCTATCTCATCCACGAAAGGCGCCCGATTATCTTCGGTGAAATGAGTGTGGGGCGTAGAGAGTCAACGGAGTTTTTCTTGATAGACGGGTGCCCTTTCTGGGCAGATTCAGCGTGCCATCCGCATGCAGATGGCAGGCTGAATCCTGCTCCACCGGGTTTTCCCTTCTGAACTGCGTAACTCCTATCGTTTAGAATCCTGCCCGTTTGTCGCAGACGTTGGTAAGCGGTTCGCC
>JBBSFO010000905.1:0-1797 GCA_038238655.1 Thermomicrobiales bacterium
CGATGGCGCGCCCGGCGCTACCGCGTGTGCCGGTTCCTCACGCAATTGTTCCCGTACCGCTTTCGCGGGAACGACAACGGGAGCGCGGATTCAATCACTCGTTGCTGATCGCGCGACAACTCGCGGGCGAGACGCTGCCCGTGATGCCGGGCTGGCTCGCTCGCACGCGGAACACGCCGCCGCAGGTCGGGCAGGATCGCGCAGCGCGGCACGCGAATGTCGCCGGTGCCTTCGCCTGCCCCGATCCGAACGCGATACATGGGCAGCACATTCTGCTCCTCGATGACGTAGCAACGACGGGCGCAACGCTCGATGCCTGCGCGCGGACGCTGCACATGGCAGGCGCGGCATCCGTCCACGCGCTCGTCGTCGCGAGAGCATAGCAGGGGAAATCGAACCACCAAGATACCAAGGACACTAAGTGAAATACGAAGCAGGATTCAGGGATTTTCTTTCTTCTCTTCTTGGTGGTTCGATTTCCCGTTGGACCTGAAACAATGCACTTGCGTCGTACGTGTATGGTAGAGAGGGCGTGTGCGTATCGCAGTGCGGCGAGGAGTGGGCACGGGTGCTGGATGGATGGCGACGGCGACGAGGCGGTGCCGCGCCGGACCTCAGTGCGGCAACGGACGAGGCGTTGCTTGTGCTGGCGCAGGGAGGCGACATCGCCGCCTTTGAAATGCTCGTCCATCGCTACACTCAACCGTTGTACGCCTTCGCAACCCGCATCCTCGGCAGCGCGGACGACGCAGCGGATGTCGTGCAGCACACGTTTATCCAGTGCTACAACGCCCTGGCCCGCTTGCGTTCCGACACCGCATTGCGTCCGTGGTTTTACCGCGTTGCCCGTAACCGCTGCCTCGATTTGATCCGCCAGCGGCGCACGCTGCCCACCGATGTGCCGCGCGACAACGACGATGACGTGGACACTCTCGCGATGATCGCGGACAGTGGCCCCTCGCTCGAATCGCTGGCGGAGCGGCACGATCTCCAGCAGTTACTGACGGAGGCGATTGCCGCGTTGCCGTCGAAGTACCGCGAGGTGGTCGTGCTGCGGTACGAGGGCGACTTAACATTCGGCGAGATCGCGGAAGCACTCGGTATCCCGGAGAACAGCGCGAAAACGCTGTTCCAGCGGGCGAAAACGATGTTGCGCCTCGCGCTGCGCCAGTGGGTGCGCGAAGAAGTGTAAGAGGAATGTGAAACTTTCCGCCGACATGCTGCGTGCAATGGGTAGAATACGCGGGCGCAAAGGACGGGCACCATGGTAGACGAACGGACGACAATTGACGGTGCGGATGGCACGTCGCCCGATGATCTCGACCGCCTCTTCGGGCGGCTCGCGTCACCGAAGCCACCGGCAGACTTGATCCCGAACATTCTCGCGCGGACGGTCGCAACCTCGCCCGCCGCTGTCGTGGCACGCGAGCGGGTGCGTATGGCGCTCTGGGTCGCCTATGGCATGACGCTTTCCCTCGTGTTGGTCTGCGCGGTGCTGTTTGGTCAGGCGCTTCACGCAACGGGCACGCTCGATTATCTGACCTTCGTGTGGCATGATTTTGACCTCGCGCGCCAATCGCCCGGCCTCTTCACGAGCGCATTGGCGGAACATATGCCGTGGTTTCATCTGCTCTTCCTCGCAGCCGCACTGGCCGCGTGGTCGGTGACGACCATCGCGCTCCTGCGCCGCCGCGCTCCATCGCAGCCGCCGTCTGGGTTCACCCCGCAAGCGGCGACGGGAGCAATCCGGTGAAGCGATCGCTCCGTCTCCTGCTGATTATTGCGCCCGTGCTTGTA
>JBBSFO010000906.1:0-1792 GCA_038238655.1 Thermomicrobiales bacterium
CTCGGTGATGGAGGTGCTGATCGTCCTCCTCGCCGTGCCGTTCTCCCTGGTCGGGGCGTTCTGGCTCCTCTGGATCCTGAAGTACAAGCTGTCGGTCGCCACATGGGTCGGGATCCTGGCGCTGGCGGGCCTCGATGCCGAGACCGGCGTCGTCATGCTCCTGTATCTCGATCTTGCCTACGAGCAGTGGATCAAAGCGGGCAAGATGAGCACCGCAGGCGATCTGCGCGATGCCATCTACCACGGCGCAGTCAAACGTGTGCGGCCCAAAGCTATGACCGCCACCGTCATTATCGCCGGCCTGCTGCCGATTCTGTGGAGCCACGGAGCCGGTGCCGACGTGATGAAGCGCATCGCCACGCCGATGGTAGGCGGTGTTGTCACATCAACGCTCATGGAGTTGATCGTTTATCCCGCGATCTTCTTCCTCTGGCGGTCACGGCGTCTCACGACGACGGAGCTGGTTTCGTGAGTTCAAGCGGCTGCGAAGCGATCCGCGACCCCTTCGGGCGGTAGGAATTCCGGCAAATCCAGACGTGCCACGCCGATCTTGTGGTCGGCCATGCCGTAGTAGACATCGAAACGATTCGGTGCGCCGAGATCATCCCGCCGGTCGATGCCGGTGGGAAACACAACGTTGGAAACAATGCCGTGACGTTCCTGCGGCAGTTGAGGGGTGAGCACCGGCTCCACCGAACGATAATGAATGAAGCGCGGATGTTCCGCCGAGAGCATCATCACTCCGGCGGAATAGCAGAGATGCGGGCCGTCTTGATCTGTCTCGGCGGTCTTGCGGACACCATGATAGAGGATCATCCAACCGTGACGCGTGAGGATGGGCGGGGTGCCGCAACCGATCTTGAGTTTCTCCCAAGGCGACACCGGAGTGGCCAGTCGATGATGTGAGTTAAACACGCCGAGGCGATTGGTCTCACCACACTCGAAGGGCATCGGGCAATACGAAATTCAGATGCTTTCGTGATCGAGGTTCACCAGGCATGCTTCGCCCTGGCAGGCAATCTCCTCGGGGCGCGTGCCCGCGAAAAGCGGCCGGTGAAGAATGGCCATTTGCATCTTCCCAACGTGATTGGGAATGGCGACCGGAAAGATGCAAGCGTCCTTGTTGTCCACATGGACGAAGTCGATGCCTTGATACGCTTCGAATGTCGCAAGCCCCAGCCGCCTCCATTGAAATAAGTCTGTTGATACGGCTAGGGCGATCCGGGGGCCATCGTGCGAAAGCGCCGTGTAAGTCATCACATAGCGCCGCAGCGGCTCGACAAAGGCGATGCGGGGATCTTCGCAGCCGCCGCTTCCATCGGAGCGTAGTTCATACTCGGCTTCAGGCTCGAGTGCGATCCCAAGTCGCTCGACTCCACACGGATCGCCGGCGTCATTGAACAGAACACGCGCGATACCGATGCGCGAAAAGTTCCCTTTTGCGACAAGCCGCGGAAACAAGTAGAGCCGGCCGTCAGGGCCACGAACCGCCGCCGGATTCAGGACCCCTTCAACTTCGTTCGCATTGCCTGCTTCCGGCTCCATGAGCAGGCCAAGTCGATGCATTTGAAGGCGGCTCGTCTTCATTTCTCCCTGTCAGGTTTGGTGGTTGGTCCTTCGTCCAGGCAGGCGATGATTGTTTCGATTGCCCGTTTTGTTTCATTCGGATCTCTGACTTGAATCGACGGCGCGCCCGCTTCCTTTGCCGGGTAGTCGTTGCCGCCGGGGAACAGGGCATCGCCGATGAAGATCATCTCATCAATTGGAATGCCGAGGGTGTCTCGGAGCTTTC
>JBBSFO010000907.1:0-1782 GCA_038238655.1 Thermomicrobiales bacterium
GCCTGATGCAACCCCTCGCTATACCGGCGGCCGTCCATCAAGCGGCCGGTGAACTCATCCACGATCACGACCTCGCCATCACGGACAATGTAATCTTTATCGCGCAGATAGACCACCTGCGCCTTCAGAGCATTCTCCATGTAGTGCGTCAGGTCGGAGTATCGCTCGTCGTAAATACTTGATCCCTCAGGAATGCCCGCCTGCTCCTCGACCCGATCAATGCCTTCATCGGTCAGACTGGCCGAACGCGTTTTCTCGTCAATTGTATAGTCGCGCTCCCGCTTCAGTGTCCGTGCGATCCGGGCGAACTGATCGTAATGATCGGTCGCCTCCTGCGCATCGCCCGAGATAATCAGCGGCGTGCGCGCCTCGTCAATGAGGATGTTGTCCACCTCGTCCACGATCGCGTATACGAGCGGGCGCTGCGCCATCTCTTCCGTCCGGAAGACCATGTTGTCACGCAGGTAATCAAAGCCGAATTCGTTGTTCGTGCCATACGTGATGTCCGCTGCGTACGCCTCCGGTCGCGATACCGGGCGCAACTGGTTGTAGCTCTCGTCCTCCGCCTCGAAGGTGGGATCGTACAGAAACGAACGTTCGTGCTGGATGACGCCAACGGACAGGCCGAGAAAGTGATAGGTCGCCCCCATCCAGCGGGCATGGAGCTTGGCGAGGTAGTCGTTTACGGTCACGAGGTGGCAGCCTTCGCCCGTCAGCGCATTGAGATAGAGCGGCAAGGTTGCGACGAGCGTCTTGCCTTCACCCGTCTTCATCTCGGCGATTTTGCCCTCGTGAAGAACCATCCCGCCGATTAGCTGAACATCGAAATGGCGCATGTCATTGACACGTCGGGAAGCTTCGCGCACCACAGCGAATGCCTCGGCCTGGATGTCGTCGAGCGTTTCGCCCTCTTCCAGCCGGTCTGTCAGTTCGTTGGTAATGGCGCGGAGTTCGTCGTCGCTCTTCGCTTGCATCGCCGGTTCGAGTTCGTTGATGCGCGCGACGCGCGGCATATAGGTGCGGATTGCCTTCTCATTGTTGTCGAATATCTTGCCGAGAAACTTGAACATCGCTATCGCCTCACTGGTCACTATCAGCCAAAATCATGAACATGGTGAGAAACGTGCTGACACGCTTCGCATACCGTAGTGTAACGGAGTTCTGCCGTCCGTACCACCCGCATGAAAGGGGGTGGGGTTTTCGCAGACCCATACAATACTTCGTTGTGCTACACTACGGTCATGGGATACGAATATACGGGAGCGGCGCAATCGCGCGCCCGCATCGTCCGGCTATCACAGAAAGAGGGAACGAGCGTCATGGTACCTACCGGTCAGCAACTCAGTCGTCGGGCATTCTTGAGCGCAATCGCGGGCACCGCTGGTGCAGCGATCCTCGCAGCGTGCGGCGGCAGTAGCACAGCGACTCCCGCCTCCACAACTGCCGCGACGAAAGCGGGCGCGGCGAGTACCCCCGCAGCGGCTGCGGCGACCAACGGCACGGCCGCGCCCGCCGCAACCACCGCTTCGGCGGCTTCCGTCACGACGGGCGCGACCGCCGCCGCTGGGAGCGCGGTTGCGCCGAGTGGTCCGGTGGCGGGGACGATTCGCTTTGGGGCGGCGGTCTCGCTCACCGGTGCGAACGCGAACGAGGGCAAGCTGACGCAGGACGGCTATAACTTTTGGAAGAAGACCGTCAACGATGTCGGCGGCCTGATGGTCGGTACGCAGCGATACATGGTGGACATCAAGTATTACGACGACGAATCCAGCCCCGACACCA
>JBBSFO010000908.1:0-1778 GCA_038238655.1 Thermomicrobiales bacterium
GGTCCGGCCATCCACGAGTGTCCGGAGCGCGAGGACGAGCGCGACATACCCCCCGGTGATCGCCGCCGTTCGCGTGCCGGCATCCGCCTGAAGGACATCGCAATCCACAGTGATTGTGCGCTCCCCGAGAGCGGACAAGTCTACGACCGCCCGGAGCGAGCGCCCGATCAACCGTTGAATCTCGTGCGTGCGGCCACCGATTTTGCCCGTGACCGACTCGCGTGGCGAGCGCGTGAAGGTCGCGCGCGGGAGCATCGCGTATTCGGCAGTGACCCATCCCTGCCCCTTTCCAACGAGGAAAGGGGGAACGCGATTCTCGATGCTCGCAGTGCAGCGCACTTCGGTCTTCCCGAAGGCGATCAGCGCGGAACCCTCGGCGAACGCAGCGACGCCGGTCTCGATCCTGACCGGGCGCAATGCGTCATTCGGGCGATCAGTGCGTGGAATAGTCACGAAGAATCTCCTCCATTGAGGTTGCGGAGCGACGCACGTCGTTCGGCGAGGCGTTGGCTAATCCGTGCTTCGACGCCGCGATCGGTGGGTTCGTAGTAGCGGCGACCGCGCAGGTTGTCGGGCAAATGCGCTTGCGCGACGATCGCATCCGGTGCGTCGTGGGCGTACTGGTAGTCTTTGCCATATCCGATGTTCTTCATCAGGCGCGTCGGGGCATTGCGGAGATGCAGGGGAACGGGATCGTTCCGCGTTTCGGCGACGTCGGTTTGCACTGCTTTGTACGCGCGGTAGAGCGCATTGCTCTTCGGCGCCACTGCGAGGTAGATCGCCGCCTCGGCGAGGGCAAGTGCGCCCTCGGGCATGCCGATGAAATGCACCGCCTGTTGCGCGGCCATCGCGACGACGAGCGCCTGCGGGTCTGCTAATCCGACGTCCTCCGAGGCAGCGCGCACGAGGCGGCGGGCGACAAAGAGCGGGTCTTCACCGGATTCCAACATCCTGCCCACCCAGTACAGCGTTGCATCAGGGTCGGAGTCGCGCAGTGATTTGTGCAGTGCCGAGATCGCGTCGTAGTGTGCGTCGCCCCCCTGATCGTAGACCGCTGCGCGCCGCTGCGCCGCCTCCATCACCGTTTCGTCGGTGATGATGCGGCTTCCCGTCTCATCGGTCGTTTCTGACGCGACGGCGGCGATTTCCAGTGTGTTGAGCGCGAATCGCGCGTCGCCGTTCGCAAGATTGACCAGCGCGTCGCGACCCGCATCGGTGAGGACGATTCCCTGTTCGCCAAGTCCGCGCACCGGATCGCCCAGTGCATGCACGACGATGGCGGCAATGTCCTCGTCCGTGAGTGCGTGCAACACGAAGACGCGGGCGCGCGAAAGCAGGGGAGCATTGACCTCGAAGGACGGATTTTCCGTCGTCGCGCCGATAAAAATGACCGTCCCGTCTTCCACGTATGGCAGGATCGCATCTTGCTGCGCCTTGTTGAAACGGTGAATCTCGTCCACGAACAGTAGCGTTCGCGCCCCGCCTGTCGCGTGCCGTTGCTGCGCCTCCGCGACGACGCGCCGGAGGTCAGCAACGCCTGCCGACACGGCACTGAGAGGCGCGAAGTGCGCATTGGACTCGGCGGCGATGATGCGCGCGAGGGTAGTCTTTCCCGTGCCGGGTGGGCCCCAGAGGATGCACGAACGGACCGAATCCTGTTCAATTGCGCGCCGCAAAAGACGTCCTGGTCCGAGTAAATGCTCCTGCCCGACGTACTCGGTAAGGGTGCGCGGGCGCATGCGCGACGCGAGTGGCTCGCTTGATTGAGACGACAGACC
>JBBSFO010000909.1:0-1772 GCA_038238655.1 Thermomicrobiales bacterium
CGTCCTGACGAGCGCGCAGGGCAATGTCCAGCAGCTCACCCTCCAGCAGGAGCTGACGGGTGTCACCGTGGAGCAGGTGATGACGCGCGACTTTGCCGTCGTGCAGGCGGGGACGACGCTCGCGCAGGTGATCGACGAGACGTTCCTCGCGTACAACACGCGCGTCGGAGCGGTCGAGCAGGGTGGCCGGTTCGTTGGCATCGTCACGCTCAGCGATGTCGTGCGCATCCCGCAGGAGCGCTGGGAGGGGACGCGCGTCGAAGCGGCGATGATCCCGATGGCGCGGCTGAGTTCGGTGGGCCCCGCCGACCAGGTGCTCGCCGCGCTCGAGCGGATCCATGAAGGGAGTTTCAACCAACTCCCGGTCGTCGCGGAGGGCCACATCGTCGGCCTCCTGACCCGCAGCGACCTGCTGCGCTTCGTGCAGTTGCGTGCGGCGCTGCACCTGCCGCCGACGACCGGCGACGACAGCAAGCCGCCACCGCTGGCCGAGAAAGCCTCGCAGCCGATGTGACGCTCCGACGTCGCCAACTGGGGCACATTCCCGCAGCGGTAGCCGGTCAGCAAGGGGGCGGACTCGGAGCGACGACGGCAGCGACGAACGAGATACGAGCGTGCCATAGCGAGAGAGGATCGTGATATGCGATGACCAGCACCTCACTGACGACTTCCACACCGGCCGCAGCGCTCGCCGGGTCGCCTGCGATTCCTCCCGCGCTCCAGCACTCCTTCCAGGCGATCATCTTCGACTGGGATGGGACGGCGGTGGTGGACCGGCAAGAGGACGCCACCGCGCTGATCGGTATCGTCCAGGCGCTCCTGCGCCTCGACGTCTGGGCAGCCGTCGTCACCGGGACCAACTTCGGCAATATCGATCGCCAGCTCTGCCGTCACATCGCCCCCGCGTGGCGTCGGCGTCTGCTCGTCTGCGTCAATCGCGGCTCCGAAGTGTATGGCTTCGACCGTCAGGGGACATCGTCTCGGCGCTACCTGCGCGTGGCCACCCCAGCGGAGGACCAAGCGCTCACGGCCACCGCCGACGTGGTCCGCGATCAACTTGTCGCCCGGACCGGTCTGGAGATTCGCGTCATCTACGACCGGCTCAACCGGCGCAAGATCGACCTGATCCCCCTCCCCGAATGGTCGGACCCGCCGAAGGCCCGCATCGGCGAATTGCTCGCGGCCGTCGAGGGGCGCCTGCGCGGCGCGGGGCTCCCGGGCGGGCTCGGCGAGGCAATAACACTTGCCGAGCGGCTCGCGCGCGCGCACGGCCTGCCGGACGCGCGATGCACCACCGACGTCAAACACATCGAGATTGGGCTGACCGATAAGAGCGACGCGATGGCATGGCTCAGGCGCGAACTCCTCGAACCCCAGCGCATCGCGTGGCGGGACGTGCTGATTGGCGGCGACGAATTCGGCCCGATCGCGGGCTTCCCGGGCAGTGATGATCGGCTGCGCGGCAATGACGAAGCCGTTGTCGTCTCGGTCGGGCCGGAGCCGAATGGCGTGCCGGCGGGGATCATCCATCTGGGCGGCGGCCCGACCCGGTTCCGCGCGCTCCTTGCGGACCAAGTATGGCGGCAATCACCCTCCCGGCAGGATCAGCGTCCACCGTCCGCATCGAGGATCGCGGATATCGCGGCGACGAGTCCGCCGCGCCGCGCCGCGTGGCGCATGGAGGATGCCGACGAGGCGGATGAACGGCTGTCGGAGCACGACCGCGAATCCCGCTTCACCGTCAGCAACGGCTTTCTCGGCGTGCGCGGCTC
>JBBSFO010000910.1:0-1771 GCA_038238655.1 Thermomicrobiales bacterium
ACCGAGGTGCTGTACGCCTCCGCCACGACGAGTAACCCACCGTGGAGCGACTATGTCGGCGATGCAACCGTCTGCGCGACCTTGACGCTCACAAATGGGATGACCGTCCAGTACACCGGTACCTGGTCTGCCCGTACGGTGCGTGATTCCTTTCTCTGGCGGACGGACTGCACACATGGCGCTCTGGTACAGACGGCGCTCTTTGACGGCCTGCACATCGTCCACGATGGCACCGAGGCGTTGGAATACGTGCCCTTACCGGTACAGGAGCCGTTCATGGATGATGTGCGGCTGATGCTGCGCGCCGTCCTGCACGATCTCCACACCGGCGATATCCGCGCCCCAAGCATTCAGGATCATCTACGAACGCTCGTCGTCGCGGCAGCCATCGAAGCCTCCGCCGAACAGGGGGTGCGCATCCATATCCCTTCCTTCTCCGCCGCTTTCGGCATCCCGATCATGCAGGAAATGGACCGGCGCGAAATGGCGGTTCTACGCCATACTCAGTCCTAAACTGACCGAAGGGAGCATTCGATGGCACGGACAGCGGAAGCAATCGTCGTCGGGGGTGGCGTGAACGGGACGAGTACGGCCTTTCACCTCGCGGAGCGCGGCGTCAAGACGATCCTGCTCGATCGCGGCGCAATCGCGGGTGCGAGCACGGGCAAGTCCGGCGGGCTTGTCCGCATGCATTACACGAATCCGTACGAGGCGCGGCTGGCGAACGAGAGCCTGCCGTATTTTCGGGACTGGCGGCATCGCGTCGGTGTCGGTGATCCCGGTTTCGCGCGTACCGGATTTATCCAGACGGTCACGCCGCGCAATGTGCTCGCTTTGCATGAGAATGTGCGGATGCTCCAGCAGATTGGCGTCAACACCTGCATTGTCAATGGCGACGATGTCCGCCGCTTGCAACCGTGGGTGGACACGGACGATCTGACCGCCTGCGCGTATGAGCCGGATTCAGGGTGCGCGATGCCGGGTGACACGGCGCGCTCGTTCGCGCAGGCGGCGGAGCGGCTGGGCGCGGAGATTGTCACCGGCACCACCGTCACCGCGCTTCGCACGAGCGGCGGGAAAGTGATAGGCGTCGCGACGGATCGTGGCGACTTCGACGCACCGCTGGTGATTATGTGTGCGGGTGTCTGGGGGGTGCCGCTCTTTGCGCGGATCGGCGTGGAACTGCCCATCGTGCCGCATCGCACGCAAGTCGTCCTGTTTCGACGACAGGGAGCGTTACCGACCGGGGCGGATGGCCACATGGTCTTCATTGATGCGGTGCTCGGATCGTATTTCCGCCCGTATGGCGAGGCGGAGACCCTGATCGGCGTCCGCCAGCGGTCGCGCCTCGTTCCCTCCGCCGACCACTATGAGGAGCGGGCGGATGCTGCGATCGTCGCGGATTCGAAACAAACCATCGCACGACGCATCCCGGATATGGAGGGGGCAACGGTGACGCGAGACTGGGCAGGCATCCTCGACATGACGCCCGATCACTGCCCGATCTTGGAAGCGAACCTCGGTGCGGCTGGTCTCTTTCTCGCCGCCGGGTTTAGCGGTAGCGGCTTTAAGAGCGGCCCGTACGTCGGCAACGTGATGGCGGCGTGGGCGGCAACCGGTGCCCAGCCCGACGCCGCGAAGCCCTTTCCCCTCGCCCGCTTCGCCGCAGGAACCCCCATCCAGCCCGTGTATCCGTACGTGGACGACGTCGGGGAAACCGTTGCATCGGCGCCGCATTAGCGGATGGATGTCGTTGGGTAAACATCTCGCT
>JBBSFO010000911.1:0-1771 GCA_038238655.1 Thermomicrobiales bacterium
AATACGCATACCACGAACTTCTTCGGCTACAATAGCACGATGGACGCTGCCTCACGCCTTGCAGACCCCCCGAGACTTCGCGCCCAAGCGCCCGATGCGAACTCGCTGCGCGCGGTGACCCAGGAAACGACGAAGCTCTGGCGCAAACATCACCTGACCTACGACCAAACCAAACAGGTCGTGGCGCAGGCGCGGCGCGCGCTGCGGCTCCGCGCGCCGCGCACCCGCCGACGGACGGTGGAGCGGCTCGACCGCGAGGAGGTGACGGCGCTGATCGACGCCGCCTATCGCCGGTCGAGCCGCCACGGCCTGATGGTCAAGACGCTGTTTTACACGGGGGCACGGGTGAGTGAGTTTGTGCATATTCAGGCGGCGGATCTCTCTCTGCGTCTCGACCCGCCCCAGATTTACCTCGCGCACGCGAAGGGCGGCAGCGATGGGTATGTGCCCATCGTACCGTCCCTTGCCCAGGAATTGCAGACGCACCTAGGGGGGCGCCGCCGCGGCTATGTGTTCGAGAGTAATCGGGGCGACAAGTACACGCCGCGCTATATCCAACTGGTCGTGCATGAAGCGGCCATCCAGGCCGGAATCGCGAAGCAGGTGACGCCACACCGTCTCCGTGCCAGCGTTGCGACGATCCTCCTCGACGCTGGCATGCCCCTGGATCACGTCCAGAAGTTCCTCCGGCACAAGCGCATCGCCACCACGCAAATCTACGCCGAAACGAGTCTGCATGGACTCGGCGAAACGTATATCCAAGCCCTTGACCGCCGCTAGTCCGTGACCCACCGGCGCTACTTTGCCGAAATTGCGGCCTTCGCTACCTTAGGGCCAAGAGGGGCATGCCACCGGGCGCGCGAGTGAACCTCATAACCGCATATGACGTCAGCACGACACACTCCCAGTTTGTTCGTTTAGTCGAGTCGCTGCGCGAGTACCCCCTCTGGGATACATATCTCGCGGTGGTCGGACCAGTCGCATATACCAAGGACGGAAGGCCGACCGGGAAAGCGCGGCCAGCGTCCGGTTATGGCAAATGGACGACGGAAAGATTGCAGATGCCGGAGCGCGATCCTGGCGACATCGCTGTGCCCGACACGCAGCGAATATGGATTCTTCCGGATGCATCGTCCGTCTGGAATAAGCACCCGCGCTGACGCGGGTTGACCGCAGTGCGAGAATTAATCCTCCCTCCTCCGCGTTCCCATCTTGTGTGCCAGATCCACCCAGAAGATTCAGTTTCCCCGGCGCGGCAAGCGCTGACGTGCTACGTCGACTCGATTTAGAGACCGTTCTTCGCCAAACCACTCCAGTTCCCCACACCTCCCCACCCCGCCCATCCGGCGCCGGCCAATTAAGAAAGGAGGGGCTTGCGGGTTTGACGAAGGTGATGTAAGATAAGTGTGTCTGTGAATATAAACATCTTGAGTCGGCGGTCGTTGGGTGACTGCTTCGACCGCTATACCGCGTGGTTGGAGACGACCCGTCAGTATGCGGAGCGGTCGAAACGGGAGTATCGGGATGATGTCGCTGCCGTCATCCAGTACCTTGAGGATCGCTGCGGTATCCGGTCGGTGACAATGGTACAGCGGCGGCATCTGACGGGCTTTCTGGCCCACTGTAGTGCCTTCGGGCATGCCGCCAGCACCCGCCGACGCAGTGTCGCTTCGATCCGCTCCTTCTTTGCGTTTCTCGTGCAGGAGGGCGTGATCCGCCGCTCCCCCGCCGAGGATCTCCTGCCACCCGAACGCGAGGAGCGCCCGCCGCG
>JBBSFO010000912.1:0-1763 GCA_038238655.1 Thermomicrobiales bacterium
CGTCGCCGCGTCCTCGTAGGCGGACAGGTCGAGATACGCGTCCAGCACCCGGTGGCGGGCGGCGCCCGAGAGCGACAGGCCAAGCGCTTCCGCCGCATGGTCGAGCGCGTGGGCGGTAATGGCGGCGAAGTCTTCGCGCCGCTGCATCGGGCTCAGCATCAGGCTTTGCAGCCATGTGTATTCGAGTTGCCTGGCGCGCCAGAGACGCGAGAGATCGGCACCGTGGCCCGGAAACAGCCGCTCGATCGTCGCCGCCACGGACTGCACGTCGAACAGCGTTCCGTAGGCGTCGAAAACCAGGGCATCGACCAGAAAAGCAGGAGTGGAATTTGCAATCATCGCGACCTCTCGATGCGGATTTCTCTGCCATCCTATGCAAAAATTGGCGCGATGGGTACAACTCGGCGAACGCAGACCAAAAAATAGGGGTTACACTCGCGTGTAACCCCTTGGTTCCATGGTGGGCGATACTGGTATCGAACCAGTGACCCCTGCCGTGTGAAGGCAGTGCTCTACCTCTGAGCTAACCGCCCCACGCGAACCCAGACAGGAGCGAGTATTTAAGCACGCGGCTTACGCCAGGGTCAAACCGACGTAAGCAATTGTCCATATACGTCCTGGACAAAAAACGCGCCAACGTAGTGCGGTTTACACATCGAATTGGCTCTCGGAGCCCCTACCGGCGACGGGCCCTTTTCCTAAGTTTCTGGACGCAAAAGCAAAAACCGCAGTGGCGCAAGTCTTGCTAAAAGACTCTCATATCACGCATTTTTCTTCCGTGTCCCGCCTCCATTACGATGAGATGCGCGCCAGCGATGGCGCCGTTCGCCCCCATTACCAGGATTTCGCCGACTGGCTGGACCGCACGCCGGTCGAACAGATCGCCCAAAAGCGCGATGAAGCCGAGCGCGCCTTCCATCGCGTTGGCATCACCTTTGCGGTTTACGGTGAAGATGCCGGCGCCGAGCGGCTGATTCCATTCGACATCGTCCCGCGCATCATCCACGACGCGGAATGGCGACTGCTCGAGCAGGGTCTCAAGCAACGCGTCAAGGCGCTTAACCTTTTCCTGAACGACATTTATCACGAGCAAAGCATCCTGAAGGCCGGCGTGATGCCTGCGGAACGGGTCCTCGGAAACACGCAATACCGGCGCGAGATGCAGGGCATGCACGTGCCGGGCGGCATCTATGCGCACATAGCCGGCGTCGACGTCGTGCGGGCCGCCGAAGGGGAGTACTACGTCCTCGAGGATAACCTCCGGGTGCCCTCGGGCGTGTCCTACATGCTTGAGAATCGCAAGATGATGATGCGGCTATTTCCCGAATTGTTCGCGCGCCAGGCGGTCAGGCCGATCGAGCACTACCCCGACATGCTGCTCGAGAACCTTCGCGGTGTCGCGCCTTCGGGCGAAGATCATCCCGAGGTCGCCCTGCTGACCCCGGGAGCCCACAACTCGGCGTATTTCGAGCATGCGTTCCTGGCCCAGCAGATGGGGGTCGAGCTGGTCGAGGGACAGGATCTGTTCGTCCAGAACGATATCGTCTATATGCGCACGACGCGCGGGCCGCAGCGGGTGCATGTCCTGTACCGCCGGGTCGATGACGATTTTCTCGACCCGCTCGCATTCAGGTCGGACTCGATGCTCGGCGTACCGGGATTATTTGCCGCCTACCGGGCGGGAAAGGTGACGCTCGCCAACGCCATCGGCACCGGCGTGGCCGACGACAAGTCGATCTATCCCTTCGTGCCGGAGATGATCC
>JBBSFO010000913.1:0-1756 GCA_038238655.1 Thermomicrobiales bacterium
CTAGAATGACATGCACGGGCAAACTCCATCGCGACGCACCGCCGCTATCATACCCCGAAACACGCTTCGCGGCGCAATGTGCCCGATGCGCTGAGGCGCGCCGTCTGCGATAATCAGCATCGAACCCGTCGTATCGAAAGGACGTGACGGTGCCACGCGCAACGGGACAACGAACCTACCGCACCGAGGGCATCGTCCTGCGGAGTCGCGACCTGCGTGAGGCAGATCGTATCCTGACGATCATCACGCCCGATCGTGGCAAGGTGCGCGCCGTGGCCAAAGGCGTGCGGAAAATGACGAGCAAGAAATCCGGGCATCTCGAACCCTTTTGCCGGTGCGCGTTGCTGCTCGTGCAGGGGCACGACCTCGACATCATCACGCAAGTCGAAATGATCGAGCCATTCATGCATCTCCGGTCCGACCTGGACCTGCTCGGCCCCGCCTACTACTTCGCCGAACTCGTGGATACGTTTTCCGAGGAGGAGAGCGGAAGCCGCGCGCTCTACGAAACCTTTGTCGCCGCACTCGTCGCGCTCGATGTCGGCGCGGATGCCGCAGCGACGAGCCGCTGGTTCGAGTTGTTTATCCTCACACTTAACGGACTCGCGCCATCGTGGTCGGCATGCGCCGGGTGCGACGCACCAGTCGCACCGGATGTGCCGTACGTTTGCAGCATCGAGCGCGGCGGACTGCTCTGCCCCACGTGCCGATCACTCGATGTCCTCGCGCGGCCGATTGCGACGGCGACGATCAAGGCGCTCCGTTTGCTCGCTCGCGAACCACTCGCCCGGATCGTTCAGGTGCGCCTGCCGCCCGATGCGGTGGACGAGGCGGGCGTCGTGCTCGGTCAGTGGATTCGTACCGCAGCGGAGCATGATCTGCGTTCGCCACTCGTGCTACAGCGGTTGGACGACGGGTATCGAGCGGAAAGGGAGGAACGCGATGGCATACATTGACGATCTGCTCGGGAACGGCGAAGAACGGCTTTTCGAGGCGCATCCGCATTGGACGGTGCTCGCGCGGCGCATCGCCGGAAACGTTTTCCTGACGATCATCTTCGTGGTAATCGGCATCGTCGCGAAGGTCAAGATCGGTCGCCCGAATGTCGGCCTCATCGTACTCGCGGTCTTTCTGATCGCTGCGGTCATCTGCTTCGTGCAGGTCGTGATCCAATTCCTGCGCTGGCGGAACGAACAGTACATCATCACCGATCACCGCGTCATCCAGGTCTACGGCCTGCTCGGCAAGCACTCGATTGACTCGTCTCTGAACATGATTAACGACCTCGTCACCAACCAAACCCTTCTCGGTCGCATGCTGAACTACGGCGACTTGCAAATCGTCACCGGCAACGATGTCGGCACTGATACCCTCGAACACGTCGCCGATCCGCTCGCCTTTAAGCGTGCGGTGCTGGCAGCGCGCGACGCCTACGCCGACCGGATGAGTGGCTATCGCGCCGCGCCCCCTCCAACTGCGCTGCCCGGTCGCGACGATGCCGCCACCCTGATTGCCAAACTTGCCGACCTGCGCGACCGGGGCGCGATCTCGCAAGCCGAATATGACGCCAAGCGCATCGAACTGTTGAATCGTATCTAAAGCGGAGCGGCCCCAAAACCGCCGTCTCCGTTCCACATTAGATCGGGCAGTACCAAGCCAAATCCGGCGGCGCGCAAGTTGCTATAGGGCATGCAGAATAAGGAGGCTACCAATGGCAGTTACCACACACGACCAGGAAACCAAGGGGCAGAAGGCA
>JBBSFO010000914.1:0-1754 GCA_038238655.1 Thermomicrobiales bacterium
CTGGCGTCGCCATCTACACGCAGGAACATCGGTCGCAGGACGCGCCGTCCCGCCGGGGTTTGGCAGTGAATCAGGACGACATCCCCGCCGGGATAGGCGCGCAACAGGTCGTGCAGCCTGCCATGCAGATCGTCCGAGGTTTCGGCGGCGAGCGAGATGTGGACGCGTCGCTCCACCTGCGGCGCATCAATAACCGGCTCGATGTCGGCACACGGTCGCACCGCTTCGACGAGCAACTGTACCTGCTCGCCTCGGAGGTCAACGCGCACGTCCACCTCGACGACCGTATCGGCAATCAGCGCCGCTTTGCAGCGCTCATACGCTTCGGAAAAGGCGATTAGATCGAGCGAAACCCCATCCACGCCTTCGAGCGTCGCACGGAGCATCATCGTCCCCTTCTTGGTCAGCATCGCCCGTGGTTCGATGAGCAGACCGATCAGGGTAGCGCGTTGCCCCGCCATTGCCTCGTCAATCGTGCCGAGATTGACGATCTGTTTGGCGCGCGCCCGCGCCGCGACCTGCGTGAGCGGATGCTCCGACAAATAGATGCCAAGCAGTTCCTTTTCGTGCACCAGTTGCTCTTTCAATGACCAGTCCGGCACATCGGGCAATGGAACGTCGAGCAGATCCGTTGCGCCGGGAATTTCCGCGCCGAACAAGCCGAACTGACCCGCCGCCGCCGCCTTGCGGGTGGATTGTGCTGCCGCCAGCGCGCTTTCGACGGCGAGCATCAACTGCTGACTGTTGCCGAGATCCCGCATCGCACCGATCTTAATCAAGCACTCGATGGCGCGGCGGTTAACTTGGCCGCCGACCTTCGCGCAAAACTGCGCCAGCCCCACGTACCGCTGGCCCGCCTGCTCTCCGCGCGCGGCGATGATTGCCGCCACCACGCCGACGCCGACGTTTTTGATCGCGCTCAACCCGATGCGCACGGCGCGTTCCGGCTCGCCATCGTCGCGCGTCCGGCCTGTTTCCTCGACGCTGAAGTCGCGCTCACTCCGATTGACATCGGGCGGCAGAACGGCGATCTTCATGCGTCGGCATTCGGCGATCAACTGGACGACGCGCGCGGTGTCTCCCTGCTCGCTCGTCAGAATAGCGGCGAGAAATTCGGCGGGATACCGCGCCTTCAACCACGCGCACCAGTAGCCGACGAGGCCGTAGCAGGTCGAGTGCGCCTTGTTGAAGCCGTAGCCCGAGAACTTCTCCAACTCCTCGAAGAGTGGTTCGGCGGTCTTTTTCGGGACGCCTTTCTTGGCGCAACCCTGCACAAAGCGGTCGCGATGCTTCGCCATTTCGGCGGGCAGTTTCTTACCCATCGCCTTGCGCAGGCTGTCCGCCTCGGCGAGCGAGTAATCCGCGAGCACCCGCGCGATCTGCATCACCTGTTCCTGGAAGAGCGCGAAGCCATACGTCTCGCGCAGCACCGGTTCGAGGTCGGGGTGTGCGTAGCTGACTTCCTCGCGTCCCTCCTTGCGTGCGGCGAAGCGCGGCGCATGCTCCATCGGGCCGGGCCGGGCGAGCGCGCCGACAGCGACCAGTTCGGCGAAATTGCGGGGCTTGACCAGGGCACAGATGCGCTGCCCCGTCGGCTGATCCAATTGGAAAATGCCCATCGTCTCGCCGCGCATCAGCGGCGCATACGCGACCGGGTCCTCCAAATCGAGCGTATCGAGATCCACCGTGATCCCGCGCCGTTCGAGGAGTTGCAACGCCTTGGTGAGCACGGTGAGCGTCTTGAGGCCGAGGAA
>JBBSFO010000915.1:0-1746 GCA_038238655.1 Thermomicrobiales bacterium
GATGGTGCCGGGCGTTGTGGAGGGGGAGTTGGTCGGCGGCTGCCTGCAACTGCTCGCCGCGCTCGTCGGCACGCCGTGGGAGGTGGAGACGCGGGGGAAAATCCTCTTCTTCGAGGATGTCCACGTCCCGCCGTTCTCGATTGATCGCTCGCTCTCGCAACTGATCGCCGCCGGGAAGTTGCAGGAATGCGCCGGCATCGTGATCGGCGAGCACACGGATTGCGCGCCGAAGAACTCCCCGTCCCTCAGCCTCGAACAGGTCTTCGACGATCTCATCCGTCCCCTGGGCATCCCGACGCTCTATCATTTGCCCATCGGCCACGGCAAGCACCTCGCCACTCTCCCCATCGGCGTGCAGGCGCGGCTCGACGCGACGAACAAGACCCTCAGCATCCTGGAGCCGGGAGTGACGTAAGTGCTGAGTGCTGAGTGCTGAGTGCTGAGCGGTGCCGACACGGCACGGTGCATACCAAATGGGTGAGGCATGGATACGGGAGCGAAGGAACCGATGGGCGAGATGACCGATCTCAGTACTCAGTACTCAATACTCAGTACTACCCCCGCTGTCGTGACGCTCGGCGAGGCGACGATTGATTTCATCGCGACGCGGGTCGGGGCATTCGAGACGTTCCCATCGTTCGTGCCCGCGCCGGGGGGTGCGCCCGCGAATGTCGCGGTGGCGGTGGCGCGGCTCGGCGTGCCGGTCGCGTTCATTGGCCGGGTGGGGGACGATCCGTTCGGCCACGCGATCCTCGCCAGTTTCCGCGCCGCCGGAGTGGACATCAGTGCGGCGCGCGTCACGCGGGAGGCGGACACGGCGCTCGCCTTCGCGACCTTCCCGAACGTGGGCGAGCGGCAATTCAACTTCATCTGGGACCGCTCCGCTGCGATGACCTACAACCCGGACGATTTGCCTGTGGGCCTGATTCGGCGGGCGAAGTGCCTGTATGCCCGGCTCGGTCGCGCGTCGGGCAGCCCGATGGAACAAACGGCGGTCAAGGCGATGCAGGTCGCACAAGAGGCGGGAATCGCCGTCGCCTTCGATCCGAATATCCGCCCCGCCGCGTGGCGCAACGTGCAGGACGCGCGCGATTCCGTCTGGAAAATCTGGGACTATGCCAATGTCGTCAAACTGGCGCAAGAAGACGCGACGATCCTCACCGGCCACGACGACCCGGCCCGCGCCTTGCGCGAGGTCTGGCGATCACACATGCGCTTCATCTGCGTGACGGATGGCCCGCACGGCTGCTGGTACACGCAAGACGGCACGGACGTACATTTCGTCCCCGCCTGGCCCGCCGAGGAGGTGGATGGCACGGGCGCGGGCGACGCCTTCCTCTCCGGCCTGCTTGCCGCGATGCACGGCCACGGCTGGTCTGCGCCGCTCACCGACGCGGACATCCGCTTCGCCGCCGCCGTCGCCGCCGTCTGTGTCACCCGCTGGGGCGCGCAAGCCTCCCTCCCCACTCGTGCCGAGGTCGAGGCGTTCATGCAGAAATAGGTATCGGGATTACCTTGACACCTTTTGAAAGTAGCTCAATCCTTCGACGCCCCAGTTGAATGTGGCGCGAGGGAGTGTACAGTGCTGTATGAGATGTATATTACTTTTGCCGTGACAAGTGATGAGTGTCCCGTGGGTGACGAGGAAGATTTCGACATAGAATTCGAGGCTGAAGACGATACGGAGGCTGTACAGTCCGCTGATTCTCTGCTCGACGAGTATATGGGGCCATTCGGCGTGAAAGA
>JBBSFO010000916.1:0-1744 GCA_038238655.1 Thermomicrobiales bacterium
AGAGGGGAGCGACTTTCGCGAGATCGAGGCGTATCGGGAATACCACGGTACTCCCAACGAGACACCCCTCTCCATCGCAATGGAGAGGGTGCCGGGGGTGAGGTTCCCTCCCCAAACCTCGTAATCGGTGCGATACTTGAGAGTAAGAAATCCGCAATCGCCGCGCGCGATGATGGGCTGGCGCGACACGCGCACGATGAACGGTTCATGTTCAAGACAAGGAGAGATGTTCGATGGAAATGCGCGAAAAGGCCACCTTTGCGGCCGGATGCTTCTGGGGTGTTGAGGCGACGTTCCGGGAACTGCCGGGTGTTGTTTCCACCGCCGTGGGCTATATCGGCGGCAAGACGGAAAACCCGACCTACCGGCAGGTTTGCTCCCACGCGACCGGCCACGCCGAAGCGGTCGAGGTGACGTACGACCCGGCGAAGGTCTCGTACGACGACCTCCTCACTGTTTTCTGGGAGAATCACGATCCGACGCAGATGAATCGGCAAGGCCCGGACATCGGCGACCAGTATCGCTCCGAGATTTTCTTCAATAACGCCGAGCAGGAAGCGGCGGCGAAGGCATCCAAGGAGCGACTGCAACAGTCCGGCCGATTCCGTCGCCCGATTGTGACGGCGATCAACCCCGCCGAAACGTTCTACATGGCGGAGGACTATCACCAGCAGTATCTGGAAAAGCGCGGCATGGCCTCCTGCCACGTCAGCATGGCACACTGAGCAACTGCACAGCGCGGCAGCACACGATCGGGAGCGGCAGCAATGCCCGCTCCCTTTTCATGTTAAGATGGCGATGCAGCGGGGCGCACAACGATGGATCACGCACGAGGAGCAAACGCCATGCAAACCCAGCAGTTTCCGTCTATCGAGGGTCGCATCCCGTTTCATGGGTACGAAACGTGGTACCGGATCGTCGGCGAAGGCGAGAAGCCGGGCAAACTGCCGCTGCTGACACTGCACGGCGGGCCGGGTGCGTGCCATGATTACCTGGAATCCATGGAAGCGCTCGCCGCGACCGGGCGGCGCGTGATCTTCTATGACCAACTCGGCTGTGGCAACTCCGCCGTGCCGTCCAATCCATCACTCTGGACGGTCGCCTTGTACGTTGAGGAATTGGATGCTGTCCGCCGTGCGCTCGGATTGGAGCGGGTCCACGTCCTCGGCCAGTCGTGGGGCGGGATGCTCGGCATGGAATACGCGCTCACCCAACCGGCGGGCCTCGCCAGCCTGACGATCGAGAGTTCGCCGTCGAGCATGCTCCAATGGGTCGCGGAGGCGAACACGCTGCGGGAGGCCTTGCCGCCCAATGTGCAGCGCACATTATTGAAACATGAGGCGAATGGCACGACCGACGACCCCGCCTACGAAGACGCGATGATGGTCTTCTACCAACGCCACGTCTGCCGCCTGTCCGAGTGGCCGGAGTACGTGCATCGCTCATTCGAGAAACTGAGCGAGAACCCGGAAGTCTATTACACGATGAACGGGCCGAGCGAGTTTCACGTTACCGGCACCCTGAAGACGTGGGACATCACCGACCGCCTCGGCGAAATCCGCGTCCCGACGCTCGTCCTTTCCGGTCGCCACGATGAGGCGACGCCCGCGATCCACGAAACCGTCCATCGCGGTATACCCGGTTCCGAATCCGTCTATTTCGAGGAGAGCGCGCATATGTGCCATGTCGAGGAACCCGAAAAGTTCCAGCGCGTCGTGAGCGATTTCCTCGCGCGCGTCGAGGC
>JBBSFO010000917.1:0-1743 GCA_038238655.1 Thermomicrobiales bacterium
CGCGCCCGCGCAATGCCTGCGGGATGCGCTCGTGCCGGATCGTCACCAGGAGCGGATTGGTCGGCCCGGAAACGATGCTGCCGAGCGCAAGCGCACAGACGATCAGGGGTAGCGAGGTCGTGAAGAGAAAGACGAGCCATGGCAGCGGCACGACGATGAAGGAGGTGATCCAGAGGGCACGCCGGGGCAACCGATGGCCGACCACGCCGTAGAGCGTCGCGCCGATCACCTGACCCCCACCCGTCGCGGCGACGAGGATGCCGAGTAGCGCGGCGCTTCCGTATGTCTGCCGTGCGAAGACGGGCAGGACGACGCCGAAGAGCGGGCTGCCGAGCATGTTGCCGATGGCGAGGCCGATGGCGAGCGCGAACAACAAACGGTCGCCGCGCAGAAAGCGCAGCCCCGCGATCAGTTCGTCGCGGTATTTGCCGCGCGCCGCGTCCTTCATGCCGGACGCGACGCGCGGGATCAGCCCGCCGACGATGATCGCCGACGCCGCGAAGGAGGCCGCGTCCAGCCACAGGACATTGCTCGTGCCGATAATCGCAATCAGCAACCCGGCGATGGGTGGGCCGAGTAACACCGAAAGGTATTGGACGCCCTCGAACGACGCGTTGACTCCTTCAAGCCGCCAGCGGGCGAGGGTCGCCAGTTCGGGCAGCATCGCGCGGCGGGCGGTCAGGCCGGGGATGGCGAGCAGGTTGCCGACGAAGACGAAGGCGAGCAGTTGCCAGAAGGCGAGGCCGACCGTGTGGTAGAGGAGCGGCACGCAGGCGATGCCGATGCCGCTCACGATATCCGCGATCACGCTCGACCGCTTGTACCCCAAGCGATCCACTAGTACAGCTTGGCTGAAATACGCTTGCGTTATATGCTGCACGCAGGAGGGTGCAGCGCGTCGGTGCGCTCAGGACCCATGAGCGCGGAGGACGCCGATGCCTGCAACACCGATCACCTTGACCGAGGCCGAACAGGAGGGTTTAGTGAGCCTCGTCCGGCGTCACACGACCGCCCAGCAGATCGTCCTGCGTGCGCGTATCGTGCTGGCTGCGGCAGCAGGGCAAACCAATGTCCAGATCGTTGAGCAGGTTGGACTGAGCCGCGAAAGCGTGCGGCTGTGGCGGGATCGCTGGGCCGCGTTGCAGGAGATCCCGTTGGTCGAGGTATCGGTGGCGGAGCGCTTGGCGGACGCGCCGCGTCCCGGCACCCCGGCGCGGATCACGGCGGAGCAGGTCTGCCAGATTGTGGCGCTCGCCTGTGCAGCGCCCGCCACGGCAGGACGTCCGATCAGCCAGTGGAGCAGTCGCGAGATCGCCGACGAGATCACCGCGCGCGGCATTGTCGCGACGATCTCGCCGCGTCATGCGGCACGGCTGCTCAAAAGGGGGCGCTCAAGCCGCATCTGATCCGCTACTGGCTCACCTCGCGTCACGATGTCGCGTTTGCCACGAAGGTGACGGACCTCTGCACGCTCTACCGTGAGGCACCCGTGCGGGCGGCAGAGGGCGAACGGGTGATCAGCACCGACGAACTGACCGGGGTGCAAGCATTGGAACGGTCCCATCCCGATCTGCCGATGACCCCAGGGCAGGTGCGACGGCGCGAGTTCGAGTATATCCGGCATGGCACGCAGTCGTTCATCATCAATCGCGATGTGGTCACGGGGCAGATCATCGCGCCGTCGTGCGGGCCACGACGCACGGAGGCGGACTTCGTCACGCATATCGCACGCACGCTCGCGAG
>JBBSFO010000918.1:0-1738 GCA_038238655.1 Thermomicrobiales bacterium
AAAGCGCTGCACCATACGGCGGAAGTATGGCGGACGGTCCACGATGCCGGAAAGTTCGGTGTGATGGTCGGACCGGCGACGCTCGACTTCACCACCGTCATGGCGCACAAGGACGAGGTCGTCCAGCACATGGTGCGCGGTATTGACAGCCTCATGCAGGGAAACAAGATCACCGTGCTGCACGGCACTGGCTGCTTGCTCACCGCGACGCAGCCGCATCGCGTCGCCGTGCGCGACATTGATGGCGGCTCGCGCGAAATCACCGCGCGCAACGTCATTATCGCGACCGGCTCGGTGCCGAGCACGGTGCCGATCCCCGGCCTCGACTTGCCAGGCGTTGTCACATCGGACGGCATTCTGTCGCTCGCTGCCCAGCCAAAACGCCTCGCGGTCATCGGTGGCGGCATTATCGGCATGGAGTTCGCGACCATTTTTGCTGCGCTTGGCACGACTGTGAGCGTCGTGGAGCGACTGCCAAACATCCTCACGGGTGTCGAGCCGGAAATGATCCGCCGCGCCGCGCCGATGTATCGGAAGTTGGGCCTCGCAATCACCGTGGATGCGTCCGTGGAAGAAGTTACGTGGGGCGACGATGATGACTTGGCCGTCCACTACACGACCGCCGACGGCAAGAAATCCATTGAAGCCGATGCCGTGCTTGTCGCGGTCGGGCGCACACCCTACACCGACGGCGCGTGGGCGTCGGACGTGCCGCTCGAAAGGGACCGTCGGGCGGTGAAGGTGGATACCGGTTTGCGGACGAACCTGCCCGGCGTGTATGCGATTGGCGATGTCGCGCTGATGCCGCAACTCGCCCATACCGCCTCGATGCAGGCCGAAATCGTGGTCGAGAATATTAAGGGCCACGACGCGCAGTATGATCCGTCCGTCGTGCCGAACTGCGTCTTCACGCTGCCGGAGATTTCCGGTGTTGGCCTCACCGAGGAACAAGCGCGCGAGCGGTTCGGCGGAGACGTGCGCACCAGTGTCTTCCCCTTTGCGGCTATTGGCCGCGCCCAGATTCTCGGCGAACCTGCCGGCGTTGTGAAGCTGGTCTGCGACGCGTCTGGCAAATTGCTTGGCGCGCACATTCTCGGGCCACGCGCCAGCGACCTGATCGCTGAACTTACACTCGCGCTGCAATTGGGCGCATCTGCCAGCGACATCGCGCGGACGATCCACGCGCACCCAACCTTGCCGGAGGCGATCCATGAAGCGGCGCTCGGTATCGCACACGGTCGCCCGATACACGCGCTCCGCTGAACGCCGTGTGCTACGATGCCGCGAACGGCGTAGCGTCCGTACATGCAGTTCCGTTGGAGTGACGCCGGGCTGGTGATCGGATGCCCGCTCACGATTGGAAGCAAGCGATGCCAGAAAGAAATAAAATACCGACAGAGATGGCCAATTCCTTCACTGAAGCCCGGCGATGATGCCTGCGATAACTGCTGAGTCGCGCACTGCCGAAACCAATGAGACGGAGTTGACGCAACTCGTGGATCGTTGGACCGCGCATATGCGCTGGCGAAAAAACTACAATCGCTGGCGCGAAGACCGTCTCTGGCAGGAAGATCACCAACTGCCGCGCTTGCGCGCTATCGCCGCACACACTGGAACGCTGGATAACCTCCGTGTGCTCGATGTCGGCTCAGGTATGGGTGGATTCCTCGTCGCCGCGATCCGCAATGGCATGCATGCGGTCGGCGTCGAACCAAGCGGTGACTATTGCCATATCACT
>JBBSFO010000919.1:0-1736 GCA_038238655.1 Thermomicrobiales bacterium
CCAAGTTGGAGTCACCTCACGAAACGGATACCATCGTCCGCTTCAGCGACGCCTCGACAACACGATGAAGCGGAGACGGCAGCCTGTCAGGATGGGGTGTAGTTAGCTTCTCGCTGTTCTGATCCCGGAAAAGGAACGTTTTCGAGGCAACCCCGAACGCTGTTCGGCATCGCCGGGTTTTCCAGTGGATCGCGTTCAGAAACCCATGTCAAAATCAACGTCTCAGTCCGAGCTTGCATCTATGGGTTTTGCGCGTGTGCTCCGAGTGAATCTCTTCGCAGAACGTCTAGAGGGTGTTATGAACTTGGAAGCGGAGTAGACTTTCGGTATGGATACCCAACGTAAACCCTACCCCAGCGATGTCTCTGATCCCGAATGGAGCTTCGTCGCTCCCTATCTCACCCTCATGTCCCTCGATGCTCCCCAACGTGACCACGACTTGCGCGAGGTCTTCAACGGCCTGCGCTGGCTCGTACGCGCGGGCGCATCGTGGCGGATGCTCCCGCACGATCTACCGCCGTGGGCAGCCGTCTACCAGCAGACCCACCGCTGGCTCATCGCCGGTTCCTTCGACGCCATCGTCCACGATTTGCGCGTCATCCTCCGTCTGGCAGCGGGACGCGATGCCGAACCGACCGCAGCGATCTTCGATGCACGCACCCTGCAATCGAGCGTCGAGAGCGGGGAACGGGCCGGATACGATGGCCACAAACGCAAGCGCGGGTCGAAAGTCCACATCGCGGTGGATACGCTCGGACACTTGCTTGCGCTACATGTCACGCCTGCCAACGAACAGGAACGGGCACAAGTCGCGACCCTTGCGGCCGCAGTGCAGGCGGAAACGGGTGACAACGTGACGTTGGCGTATGTCGATCAGGGCTACACGGGAGATGAGGCGGCGGCGGACGCCGAGGCGCACGGGATGACACTGGAGGTGGTGAAGCTGCCCGAGGCGAAGCGGGGCTTTGTGTTGCTGCCGCGTCGCTGGGTGGTGGAGCGCAGTTTCGCATGGATGAGCCGGTTCCGGCGGCTGGCGCGCGACTATGAACGGTTGCCGGAAACGCTGGCGGGTCTGCATCTCGTCGCCTGCGTCTTCCTGATGTTACAGCGCGCATTTGCTCCAAGCGGAAGTTCATAACACCCTCTAGGCCGCGTTGAGGCGGACGGCGCGGTTGACTTCAGAAAGAAAGGCGGCGCGATCAATGCCGCTCTTCTCCGCGATCGCGACGATGTGCCCGTTCAGCCGCCGCCGCTCGTCCGCGCTGACGATCTTCGCCGTCAGAATAATGATCGGGATGTCCGATGTGCGCGGGTTCTCGCGCAATTTGTCTACAACCATGAACCCGTTCACTTCCGGCATCATCAGGTCGAGGATGACGAGATCGGGATGCTCGTCGCCCGCGATGGCGATGCCATGCGCGCCGCCGTACGCTTTGTGTACCTGATGGCCGAACGAGGCGAGGTAGTCCGCAACGAGGTCCACCGCCTTCGGATCGTCGTCCACGACGAGAACGCGGGCGGGGTTGCCACCCGTCGGTAGGACGTTGACCTTGGCAAGCGCGGCGAACAACTCATCGCGCCGGATCGGCTTGCCGAGCACCGCCGACGCCCCGAGGCTGTAGCCATGCTTCAGATCATTCGCGAGGCTGAGCACAATCACCGGGATCTGTGCGAGTTCTGCGTCCGCCGAGGATTCCTGCAGGAATGTCCAGCCATCCATCACGGGCATCATCACA
>JBBSFO010000920.1:0-1735 GCA_038238655.1 Thermomicrobiales bacterium
GGCAAGCCATTCGTTGCGTTTTTGTCACACCGATGGACGCGCTGGTACGCCGCTGTCACGGGGTACACCGTACGCTACGCGTGTGAACAGGTACCGCAGCCGCAGTACTTGGAAAGAGCCGAGGAAGCGACGGGCGCGCGGCGAGTGCGTGCCGACTGCTCATCATCACTGGAGGGACACGATGAACGCATATCCACCACAGGGCCCGTATCCGTCCGCACAACCACCGCGCCGGCAACCATCGGCGCTTGCCACCGGGTACGCCGACTTCGGGCGACGGTTCCTCGCCGTCGTGCTCGATGGCATCATCGTCAGCATCCCGGCCAATATTTTCGCGGCATCCTTCGGCGTAAGTCTCGCGATCACCGGCGGCGGCTTCCACTATCGCTCCGGCGGTTCGGGGTTGCAGACCCTCTTCTTCGTCATCTACGAAGCGCTCCTGATCGCCTTCTGGAACGGGCAGACAATCGGCAAGAAAGCGATGGGTATCCGCGTCGTGGCGCGCGGCGGACAGCCGGTCTCGGTCGGGATGGCCTTCGTCCGCTCGCTGATGAAGATCGTCTCCGGCGCGGTGCTCCTGCTCGGCTATCTCTGGATGCTCTGGGACCCGAACAGGCAGACCTGGCACGACAAAGTCGCGGACACCTACGTCGTCAAGGACGTCTGAGACGACGATTGCACGACTCGATCCTGTGCAGCGTGACGGCGCGATAAGCAACGTACCGGGAAGGACCATGTGATGCAAGAGCAGATGCAGACAACGCGCGTGCTGATCGTCTATTACAGCCGCTTCGGCGTGGTCAAATCCCTCGCGGAGCACATCGCGGAGGGCGCGCGCCGCGTGCCCAACATCGAGACGGATTTCCTCGAGGTGGAGGATTTGCCTGTCGAAGCGCTCCGGCCCGGCGAGGACGAGCAAGACATGCGGATGCGACGCGCGACGGGGGTCGGGAAACTCGGGTCGGCGGACGCCTTCGTGATCGGCGCGCCCGCCTACTTCGGCGGGATGGCGTCGCCGGTGAAACGCCTCTTCGAGGACTGCGCAACCGCCAGCAACCCGCCCGCCACCGACCGCTCTCGGCCGTGGCGGCACTATCTGTTCCGCGACAAGGTCGGCGCCGCCTTCACCAGCTCCGCGACGCCGCACGGCGGCAACGAGCAGGCGCTCCACTCGATTCTCACCATGATGATGCATCTCGGGATGCTCATCGTCACCCCCGGTCAGCAGATGCCGATCCTCGAGAACGACGCCGCACCCTACGGGGCGACCGCGATCACCGGCGCGGAGGGCAATCGTATCCCCACCGACGCGGAGATGGATGGCGCACGCAATCTCGGGCAACGGGTTGCGGAAGTGGCGACCTGGCTGCAGTGGGGGCGCACCGAATGGGAGAAACGATACGGCGCCATCGCCGATCAGTCTTCTTCCGTAACGAAGGGTCAAGCAGGTCATCCGGCACTGACCGGATGACTGTGGCCGCGTGACCTGCCGATTGCGCTCACGCAGCGCCGAATCGGCACACTAGAACAATCATGAGGGAGGCATGCCAATGATTGCGACACGTAACGAGACCGAAAAAGGATTCGCGGGGTTTTTTACCAAGGTCCTTGATCGCATCCATACGAATGTCAACGTCAATCTTGCCTGCGGGGACCCACGCACGGTGGGCGAGACCACCATCATTCCCGTCGGCGTCGTCTCCGATGGCTTCGGACTCGGCATGGGGACTCGACC
>JBBSFO010000921.1:0-1735 GCA_038238655.1 Thermomicrobiales bacterium
ACTATCAGCCTTTCTCGTCTACGGGCGGCCGGTGCTGCGCCCACGGCTGCAACGCCTCGAAGCAGGCGGAGGCGCGGAGTACCATGCTGTCCGCATGCCACCGACCGGCGATCTGCAAGCCGACGGGCAAGCCGTCGGCGGTGAAGCCGCAGGGGACGTTCGCCGCCGGGTAGCCCGTCACATTGAACGGGTACATGAACGGCACGCGGTCGAAAATGCTCGGGGCGGGGTGACCGTCAATCTCCGTCCCTTCGAGCGCGCCCGGCTCGCACGACCACGCGGTGACAGGCATCTGCGGCGTCAGCATCAAGTCGTAGGTATCGAAGGTCGCGCGCACGGCGTTGTAGAAGACGCTCCGCTCGAGGATCGCGGTGTTCAGTTCGATCGCGCTGTATCGCCCGGCGTTGAGCATCATGCGCATCATCGTCGGCTCGATCCAGTCGGGGCGGGCGAGGGCGCGTTCGTGGCTGCGCGTGGCGACGTTGACCTGATAGATGATCTTGTGCCACGCGTACGGATCGGGCCAGTCGAGCGTCGGTTCCTCGACCATCGCGCCGAGTTCGGTGAAGCGCTGGGCCGCCCGTTCCGCGATGGCGCGCACCTCGGGGTCTACTGTCGCGTAGCCGAGGTTGGGACTCCACGCGATGCGCAGGCCGGAAAGATCGCCGTCGCACGCGGCGAGGTAGTCGTCCGGCGGTGCGTCAATCGTCAAGGGGTCGCGATGATCGGGTCCGGCCATTGCTTGCAGCGTCAGCGCACCGTCGCGGACGGTGCGCGCCATCGGGCCGTTGTGCGAGCGGAGGGCGAAGTAGTCGGCATTCGGGTAGTAGGGAACTCGACCGTAGGATGGTTTTAGACCAAAGATTCCGCATAATGCGGCGGGAATGCGGATCGAGCCGGCTCCATCCGAGCCGTGCGCGATCGGGCCAAGTCCGGCGGCGACCGCTGCGCCTGCCCCGCCCGACGACGCGCCCGACGTGCGCTCGGTGTTCCATGGGTTGCGGCAGGGCGGGCCGAGCAGGTTATCGCACATGTCCTTGTAGCCGAAATGCGGGGTGTTCGTCTTGCCGAGGAAGACACCGCCCGTTGCCTTCATCCGTGCCGCGACCGCACCGTCCTCGGCGGGCACGTTCTGCTCGAAGAACTTGGAACCGAAGGTCGTGCGGACGCCCGCCGTCGCTTCGAGGTCTTTGATCGAATAGGGGATGCCATCGAGCGGGCCACGACGCTCGAAGCGGAGCGCGCGTTTCTCGGCGGCCTTCGCATTCTCCCGCGCGATCTCCGGGGTGAAGGTGAGAAAGGCATTGAGCGTCGGGTTGAGCCGTTCGATCCGCGCGATCACCGCGTCGGCCAGTTCGACGGGTGAAAGATCGAGCGATTGAATCAGCGCGCCCAGTTCCGTCGCCGGCGTGAAACAGAGTTCGGTCGCGTCCACCCCGTGCCTCCTTCGCTGGCGTCATCATTGCCCAAATTGCCTGTGTGGGCGGCAGTATAGCACCGTGCGGAGCGGAGGCGCGCTGGTTTTGTGGTTTTTCGGGGATACCTACCCCCTGTCAGGTCCCGGAACGGGAAGGGGTTCATTCCGGCTCCCCTGCTTGACGCCGACACCGGATCGTGGCGAAATGCATACGACCCGAGCGAAACCCGCCGCCCGCCGTATCGGAGTGTACGACGATGACGACTGAAAACGACCTGACGTACAGCGTATACCTCCATTTGCCGGAGATGCTCTCCT
>JBBSFO010000922.1:0-1726 GCA_038238655.1 Thermomicrobiales bacterium
ACGATCGCAATGACGAGGATGACCATCAATTCTGGCGCGCCGATACCGAAAAGTTCCATCGTATGTGTATTCTCCACTCGCGCGGTGGGGCCGTGCCCTTGCCAGGCGACCCCGTTCCCCTCAGTATACCATCCGCACGCGCCATGGCGCGCGGCAGGGAGTACTGCTCAATGGCTCGAATCGCAATTGACGCCCGCATGTGCGCATACCGGCGTGGCGGCATCGCCGCATATACGGAACACCTGACGACCGCGCTTGCCCCGGAACTCGCGGCTCGTGGCCATACATTCATCGCCGGATACGCGAGAAGCGGGCAACCGATCCTGTCCAACGAACAGAGCGTACGACAACTGCGACTCTGGACACCGCCGCATCATCGCCTTGAGCCACGCACCCTACCGGTCGAGTTCTTTCGCGCATTCCCGGCGCTCGTCCACAGCCCCGACTTCATTCCACTCACCGCCGGACCATGGCGAACAGTGAGTACCGTCCATGATCTCGACTTCGTTCGCCACCCCGGTCGCCTCACACCGGAGGCTCAACGATACTACGGCCAACTTGCCACCACGGTTCACAAGGCGGACGCGGTCATCTCGGTTTCGCGGGCGACACGCGATGATCTCGTTGCATTGCTCACTGTGAATCCGGAGAACATCACCGTCGTCCACGAGGCCGCCGATCCAACATTCCGCCCGCCCGTCGAGCGCGACATGACGATGCGCGCACGCGATGCGATGACTCGTCCCAGCCGCTACTTCCTGATGGTGGGGACGATCGAGCCACGCAAGAACCATGACATGCTGCTCAACGCCTACGCCGCGTATCGCCGGACGACGGATACTCCCGCCAGCCTCGTCATCGCTGGAAGTGAGGGGTGGAACGCAGCCGCCACGATTGCCCGCCTCAAAACCGATCCGGGCGTTGTTTGGCGCGGCTCGGTGACAACCGCCGACTTGCTACCGTTGTATCATGGTGCGGTGGCGCTTCTGATGCCGTCGTGGGACGAGGGCTTTGGTCTACCCGTCGTCGAGGCGATGGCATCGGGTACGCCGGTTACCGTCAGCACGGCACGAGCCTTGATCGAAATCGCAGGCGACGCGGCGCTCGTTGCCGCGCCGGACGATGAACGTGCATGGATACGGTCAATGACAACGCTTGATACCGACGCCGCACGCCGTATGGAGTTGCGGGCAATGGGATACCAACAAGCCGCCCAATTCTCTTGGGTGCGAGCGGCGCGCGAAACGGCTGATATCTACGAATGGGCGCTGGCGTCTCCGCGCAGGATATTCGGACAAAGGAGGAACCGTGCCCGTTGACGCGTTAATCGTCGGCCTCGGCAATCCCGGCAGGGAGTATGAACGGACGCGCCACAATATCGGCTTCATAGCCGTAAGCGCTTTTGCGAAACGGTACGACCTGCGCTTCAGCGGCAGGCGGATGCAGGCAGAAATCGCCACCGGGCAGGCGGAAAGCCAGTCGGTCGTCGTCGCTCGCCCGCAGACCTTTATGAATGCGTCGGGCACGAGCGTCGGCCAGCTCGTCCATTGGTACAAAGTGCCGATGCATCGGATTTTGGTCGTCTACGACGAGGCGGATTTGCCGTTCGGCACGCTGCGCCTCCGACCGGGCGGCAGTGCGGCGGGCCACAATGGCCTCCGCAGCATCATCCAGTCGCTCGGCACACAGGAGATCCCGCGTCTCCGGCTCGGCATCGGCCGCCCGG
>JBBSFO010000923.1:0-1725 GCA_038238655.1 Thermomicrobiales bacterium
CGCTCATCGGGCTGGCATCGCCGTTGGCCATACTGTTCAACGCCGCATAGAACCGCTCGGATGCTTGCCGGACCTCGTCTTCCGCCCCCATGGACGGCAGGAGCGTCTCAATGGCGATCGCCGTCTCCTGCGGTGGTGTCGCGAACCCGCCCGCGATGCCCTGCTGCATGCGGGGCATCAGGATGGTGTCGCGGAACTGCTCCCAATTCTCCTGCGATTCATGGACGGCGACGACCGTCCAACCGCCCGCCGATGGGCCGGCGGCGTGGTAGATCTGCCCCTCCGGCAGCTTCCCGGGGCCGGGGTGCACGGCGGCGACCGAGGCCGCGTACTGCTCCTTGGTGCCGCCGGGGAAATGATGCACGACCGCGTATGCCATGATGGTGCTCCCTTCTTTCTCGTACATGCCGTCAGTGTTTGCCACGAATGCCCCCGAGGCACTCGCCGCACACGACCCACCCATCAACCGGTCTTCCGACCGGTCATACGCGGCACCGCGTACATCCCTCCATTCGCCGCGGCCCACGGGTCACGCAGGAGCGGATGATGACCGTTCGGTTGTTGAGTGCCGTGCGGGAATGGTAGCCACGTGCCGGTCGCGGTGCGAACGGACGCTGGGTATGTTTTGGCTACGTCTGCGGGGATCGGTGCGAAAGCGCGCCGCGACCGGGACGCTCTCCGAACCGCTCCTCGGCTGGGACGAGCGCTCAGACCGTCTCGTAGATCTCCGCCGCCTCGATCTTCACCCCGGCCGCGTGCATTCGTGCGACGATGTCCCCCACCGCCTCCGCCTCGCGCGAGAACTGCGCGTGCTCCCGCGTGTCGAACAGCGTGATCGTGATCGCTCTCCCCGCTGCCCGGTCCAGCGCGACATGGGCATGTTGGATCCCCGGCAGTTTCCCTAAACCCGCCTTCAACTCACTGCCGAGGGCCGCGACTTCATTGGCCTTCGCCGGGTCGAACTGGGCGCGGCTGCAGCGCAGAAACATGGTGTCCTCCTTGTGGGGTGTACCCCAAGTGATGACGAGGCGTGGTCCGCATGCTTCCCCGGTGTCAGGCCGAGAAGTTGACGACGGTCTCGCCCTCGGTCACCTCGGGCGGGCTCCCCGCCGCCGCGCTGACCCGCTCGCGGATGAACGCCGCCGCCCGGCGGGTGGACTCTGTCGTGCCCGCCTGGTCCTGGCAGACGGTGACGGTCACGCCCCCCGTGCCGGTGCGCACCGCGTAGTAGGCGACGAAGCCCGGCACGCCGCTGATCAGCTTCTGAACGTCCGCCTGGAGCTCGACGACGGCGTCGATGACGGTGTGATCGCCATACCGCCGCACGACCGTGTACATGGCTGCCTCCCTTGTCTTGCCGGTGGTCCCGTGGCTTTGGTGAGCGGAACATCCGCGCCGCAGCCGCCGTACCCCGACAAAGACGAGTGTAGGGGGTGCCGACACCGCCGGGCATCCGTACCGGTACCCATTTGTGGCGAGCGGTTTCCGGCACGACGCGATGGGTACGTGTACCCATTCGCCGTCAGGTCAGGCCATGCAGATGGGCCCAGGCTGCCGCCTCGACCCTGCCGTGCACATCGATCTTGCGATACAGGTTCTCGACGTGCCGCTCGATCGTGCGCACACTGAGCGAGAGGGCGCTGGCGATCGCGGGATTGCCGAGGCCCGCGGCGACCAGACGCAGCACCTCGACCTCGCGCGGCGAGAGGCCGCCGGGGTGGGCAG
>JBBSFO010000924.1:0-1723 GCA_038238655.1 Thermomicrobiales bacterium
CCGGGCTTTCCCGCCGACTGTCTCGAGACGCTCGAGGAGATCGCCCTCGAGGGAGCGGCAACATTCAAGGACGCCGGTGGCGGTAGCTATCGCTACATTTCCTGCGTGAATGACGATCCACGCTGGATCGCGGCTCTGGCGGCGATCGCGGAGCGCAACCTGCAGGGATGGCTCTAGCCTTCCCGGGTCCTTTGCAGGCGCGCTCAAAATAGAAGAGGGCGGCCGAAGCCGCCCTCTCGTTCCTGCGCGATGCCGGATCGCGTATGTGTGGCTCAGTGCGCCGCGCGGCGCCGGCTCGAAAGGCCCAGTCCCGCAATACCGACGAGCATCAGGAGCAATGTCTCGGGCTCCGGTACGAAGGTCGCGCCGATCAGGTTGCGTTGCAGGAACGACGTGTAGCCGCTCAGCAGGATGCCGCCGTAAACGTCGCCGAACCGACCGTTGTTGAAGTTGATGCCGAACGTGTTGTTGCCGACCAGGAGATAGTTGCCGAAGGCGTCCTGGATGAAGGACGGGCCGCCCGAATCACCGCCACCGATATTCGTTTCGATCGCGTTGCCCAGCGTGGTGCCACAGCGGAAGCCGAGCGTGCAGAGGCGGTCTGCGATGGCCGGAGCACTGGTCACGGGACCATCGAAATCCGCATACCAGACTTCGCGCGCGCTGGCGGGATCGAAGTCTGCTTCGTCATCGGTGTCGAACAGGTCATAGCTGTTCTTGCCACTCCGCTTGACGAAGAAGCTCGGGGAGATCGTGTAGCCGTTGGTGCCATCCCCGCTCGTGCCATATCCGACCTGTGTAAACACGGTACCGAGGTCTTGCACGTTGGTGGCGATCTTGTAGATTTTCGCGAAGGACGGAGCGGCCGATGCCAGCGTGATCAGCGAGATGTCGTCATTGACGCAACCGGTGGACGCATCGGGGCAGATGTTGAAGCCCTGATAGTTCGGATGGATGATCGCGCTCACCGCGCTGATCAACGAGAATCCGGTCGGCGTGTTGAAGACGACGCGGATATCGCTTCCCGGCGTTGCCAGATTGATGACCTTGCCCTTGCCGTTGGTGTCGATACAGTGCGCGGCGCTCAACACTTGCGTGGCGGAGACCATCGAACCCGAACAGATGAAACTCTGCGGCACACCCGACGTGGGATCGTTGTAGCGAATATTGATGCTCACCACGCCGCTGAACGGCGACGCCGGCGAATTCGAGTCCACTCGTGCCGCAGGCGTATCGGGCAACTGGCCAGCCAGTATCAGCGGGACAATCGTCCCACCGGCGGAGGCGATCGTGTTCGAGACCGCCGCACTGCCCATCGCATTCACTGTTCCGCCGTTGGACGTGAAAGTGGAGGCGACCGGGGAGGCCTGCGATTGCCCAGTGACCGCGAGCAACAACACCGAGAGAAGAAGAGAAGTGCGCATCGGGTTTTCCTGTCTGGATTAAGAGTGCGATGCGTGTCGCTTCAGCAAGGTTTGTGCCGCGGTCGGTAAGTAATTGATTGTTAGAGCCAACAACGACTTTTCAACGAGACGAGGTTTTGAATGTGTCAAGAAGGGCGACATGAAAATCAGGCGCCTGGGTATTGACTCTTGCGCGTTTTGTGTGGTGATAAAAGTCCGTCGCACGTCGTGTTCAAGTGCGCGGGGCGCAGCGTCACGATTCCCGCTTGAATTCTTCGCATGCGACGCAATCTCGCGCATTACGTGTCCCCGCTGAGGAC
>JBBSFO010000925.1:0-1723 GCA_038238655.1 Thermomicrobiales bacterium
AAAGCCCGCCACCACCGGGGAAATTGGGTCGTATCCATGTAGCAGAAAGAGGGAGGCACCGTGCCGCTCCACGACACGCTCTTTGTGAATGGGATCGTCGTGACGATGAACCCGGTGCATCCCGAGGCGGAAGCCGTCCTCGTACGTGGCGACCGGGTAGTCGCCGTTGGTTTTGCCGACGACATGCGCGCCCTCGCCGCCCCCGGCGCACGGATTGTGGACCTCGCGGGCAAGACGCTCCTGCCGGGTTTCAACGAAGCGCACAATCACATGCTGATGTTCGGGCAGTCGCTCGCGCAGGTGGATTGCCGTGCGCCGGACTGCGGCACGATCCCTGAGTTGCAACGGCGGGTCGCCGCGCGTGCCGCCGAGACACCCGGCGGGGCATGGGTGCTCGGCCGGGGCTATGACGACCAATCGCTCGCCGAACGCCGCCATCCGACGCGCTACGATCTCGACGCCGTCGCGCCCGATCATCCGGTCGTCATCACCAATGCCTCCGGGCATCTCTGCGTCGCGAACACTCGTGCCCTTGCGCTGGCCGGTATCACACGGGAAACGGAGCCGCCGGAAGGGGGCGGGATCGTCCACGATGCCAACGGCGATCCGACCGGGCTGCTATTGGAAACGGCGCAAGGTCTCGTGACCGATCTGATCCCCGAACTGACCGAGGATGATCTGGTCGAGGCGCTTGGTCGGTGCGCCGCGCGCTATGTCGCGGCGGGGATCACCAGTAGCGCGGACGCGAGCGTCTACACGAATACGCAGTTTCGCGCCTTCCAACGCGCGGCAACGAACGGCGTCAATCCACTCCGCACGACGCTGATGCTGCGCGAGCACCTGCTCCCCCATCTAACCGAAACCGGCATCCGCACGGGGTTCGGCAGTGACCGCCTCCGTTGCGGGCCGATCAAACTCTTCATTGATGGCAGTCTGATTGGCCGGACAGCGGCGGTTTCCCGCCCCTTCCTGCACGACCCCGATCCCGGCAATCTCGGCCTTACGATGATGAGCGAGGAAGTCTTTCAGGGATATGTAATGGACGCTCACGCAGCGGGTTGGCAAATCGCGGTGCATGCGATTGGCGACCGGGGCATCGAAATGGTGCTCGATGCCTATGAACGCGCACTCGCCGCCCATCCGCGCGCCGACCATCGGCACCGCATCGAGCATTGCGGCATTCTGCGTCCCGACCTGATTGACCGCATCGCACGGCTCGGTGTCGTCGTCGTCACGCAGCCGATCTTTATCACTGAGTATGGCGATTCGTTTATTCGCCACCTCGGCGAAGAACGCGCCGCACTTACCTATCCCTTCTGGTCGCTGGTCAACGCCGGAATCACAATGGTCTTCAGTTCCGACTGCCCCGTTTCGGCATACGAACCGCTAAAGAGCATTCAAGTTGCCGTGACAGAGCGCACCGGCTCGGGCACCGAATACGTCCCCGCCGAAGCGATCACGGTACACGAAGCATTGCACGCCTATACCGTCGCGGGCGCATTCGCTACCTTCGAGGAGCACACCAAGGGCGCCATTGCGCCAGGCATGCTGGCAGATTTCGCCGTCCTCGGCGGCGATCCCCGACACTGCCCGCCCACGGACATCGCCGCGATTCCTGTCGCGATGACGTGGATTGGCGGTGAACTGGTATACGAACAGGCGTAAATGCGCATCAATCGGTGGCGGCGGGCTGCAGCCTGCCGCAGCGACGTTCGGCAGGCTG
>JBBSFO010000926.1:0-1722 GCA_038238655.1 Thermomicrobiales bacterium
GCCTTACTTGTGGGCGAGCGTTTGCCGAAGCTCTTCGGGCACCTTGTCGCCCCAACCGGCGACGAGTTTGTCGTAGCGCAGCGTGAACTCGCTGTAGGGATGCCAATCCAGCGTATTCTCGCGGGCAATGATGACCATGTTGAGCGCCGCAGTCATGACGACGATGAGCAAGATCATTGTCGCTGCCGATGGAGTGATGGAGCGCGGGTTCATCGCATGCGATGACGCGCGCATCGTGGAGAAACGATCGCGTACGCGATTCCGTATCGGCTCGCTGATCTGTGCCCAGAGCAGGCCAACCGTTCCGACGATCCACAGGGCTTCGAGGACAACGCAACCGAGTACCCATGCACCGTAGCGGTTCTTGTCCAGTACCCCGATACGTGCGAAGAGGAACAACACGACCGCGACGCAAAGGCATCCGATGGTCCCGGCGGCAACCGCGCCGATAGCGAAGATGGCGCGTCGGGAGCGAGCCGCTACACGGTGACAAACCATCGCGACGATCGCGAGGAACGGGAGCGCCCAGAGGAGCCATCGTCGCCGTTCGATGCCGGACCATGCCTCGCGCTTGTCAATGGTGACGGTGCGGATCATCGTGCCGAGATCGCGACCGTCGGGCGCGCGAAACGTCGCCGTGACGAACTCCACTTTCATTCGTCCCGTGCTCGATGGGGGTGGGGTGAACGCAAGGGCGAGCGATTGGAAGGACGCATCGCGTGGATTGGGCTGGAGTCGGCCCACCTCCTGACCGTTCACGAGCAGGTGGACGGGTTGATCGGGACCACCCGCGACGGCGGCGCTGCGCATCTCAGCAATGAGGCGGATGGGCTTGCGCGGGAGAAAGTCGAGCACAAACGATGCGCGCCCCTTCGTCCAGGCAAATTGGTTTCCCGCCGGATCGGTCTCGGTCAGGAAAAATGTGCCGTCGCTGTTCGTGTTCAAGTGTGCGGGCGTCGCGGACGTTTGCAGGTGAGGCGGGATGAAGAGCAACCCGACAAACACGACGGCGCCGGTCAGCGCGAGTATCGCGCCCGGCGTGATGCGGCCGATGCGCACCGTCGTCGCTGCCTGAGCGAGCGCATCCAGCGCGCCGAGAAGAATGAAGACGTGGCCGACAGCGAGGAAATGCACCGGCAGGAAATGCTGGTCTGTCCGCCCGACGAGCGCGAGGGGGAGATCGAAGACGGTGAGGATCGTGACGCCACTAAGGATCAGGAACGTTGCGCGCGCGTTCTTCCGCACGAACGCGACACTCACGCCGAGGAGCGTGATCGCGGTCGTGACGCAGATGTTGAATCCTTTGGCCCATTCCGGTCCATACCGACCGAGTAGGATGCGGCGCGGCCCGAGGACGAGATTGTGGAGTATCGTGCCGAATGGCGGTGTGCCATATCCCCCGACGATCCCACGCAACGCAGCAAAATGCAGGAGGGCGAGCACGCCGATCATCGCGCAAACGATGGGATAGATCATTGGCGGAGGGGTCAGCGGTCGGTCGAGCACGCGCGCGCCAATCACCCCAATGATGAGCAGGGCCACGATCGCCATGATGCCGTCTTCCTTGAACAGGAAGCAGAGCGTGCTAAATAGCAGTAGCGGTAGCCACCATCGCACCGTTTTTCCCTCGCAGGTGAGCCACCAATGCAGGGCGCAAAGGAAGAGCACTACCTCGGCCAGTTGGTATTGATTGATCGTCCAGGCGACGAGCGAGTCCGTAAC
>JBBSFO010000927.1:0-1721 GCA_038238655.1 Thermomicrobiales bacterium
CAACCGGTTCAGCAACGTAGATTTGCCCGCGTTCGTATAGCCGACGAGCGCAACGATCGGCACGCCCGACTTGCGCCGCTTCTGCCGGTACTGCTCGCGATGCTCGTGCACCTCCGCCAGTTCCGCTTTGAGCAGCGTGACACGCTCCTGCGCGCGACGGCGGTCCACTTCCAACTGTGTTTCCCCGGGGCCACGCAGACCGACACCACCCATCGCCTGACGCGAAAGATGTGTCCACATCCGCGTGAAGCGGTTCATTCGGTATTCGAGCTGCGCCAGTTCGACCTGCAATCGCCCTTCATGCGTCTGGGCGCGGTGGGCGAAAATATCGAGAATCAGCGCGGTGCGGTCAATGACCCGCACGCCGAGCGTATCTTCCAGGTTGCGCAACTGGCTCGGCGACAGTTCCTCATCCACAACGAGCACGTCGTACTGAAGGTCTTCACGCGCCGCCTTGACCTCCTGCACTTTGCCTTTGCCGAGGTACGAGGCCGGATTCGGTCGCGAGAGATTCTGCGCCACCGAACCGACGACCTCAAGGTTGGCGGACTCCGCGAGCCGGGCGAGTTCTTCGAGCGAATCATCAGTCGTCCAACCGTTTTCGTTCCAGCGCACTGCGGCGAGCATAGCGCGTTCGGTTGGCGGTGTTGTCGGATGCAATGGTGTGGGAATCGGGGTACCCTCCTGAAAAGCGGACGCAGCGCCCAATGGCCTGCGTGTGTCATTGATCGGTCAGTATAACAGGAAACGTCGCACCAATTCGGTCGCTTCGGCACGCAATTGGTCCGCGTTTTGTGCATCGAGCCAGACAATCGTCTCGTCGCGACGCAACCAGGTCATCTGATGCCGCGCGTAGCGATGCGTCGCCTGCTTGATCCGTTCGCACATACCCTTTGACGTCGTCTCCCCATGCACGTATTCCACCACTTGACGATAGCCGATACCCGTCAAAGCAGGCAGCGATGGATCGTATCCGGCATCCAGCAACGCCTGTACTTCCGTGACAAGCCCGGCAGCGATCATTGCGTCTACGCGCGCGTCAACGCGGGCATAGAGCAGATCGCGTGGGAGTGACAAACCGAGACGGAGATCGTGATAGGGCGTCGCAGAGCGCCCGCGTTGCGCGCTGAATGGCTCGCCCGTTGCGTCAATCACTTCAAGCGCGCGGATGATGCGGCGAAGGTTCGGGCCGGTGCGCGCGGCAGCTTCCGGGTCGCGCGCGGCGAGTTCGGCCAGTAGCGGTGCGATGCCCGTGTTTCGCGCTTGTCCCTCCAATACCGCCCGGAATTGCGGATCGGGCGCGACCGATGGCGGCTCCCAGCCATCGAGTAGCGCGGTCGTCCACTGCGCCGTGCCGCCCACCAAAATTGGCACATGGCCGCGCCTGCGAATCGCTGCGATGATCCCGGTCGCTTCTTCCTTCCACCGCGCGAGATCGTACGTCATGTTCGGGGTTGTTACGTCTACAAGAAAGTGCGGGACGCGCGCGCGATCGGCGGGCGTTGGTTTCGCAGTGCCGATGTCCATGCCGTGATAGAGCAACCGCGAGTCCGCCGAGATGATCTCACCAGAAAACGCTTCCGCGAGATCAATTGCAAGTGCAGACTTGCCTGAAGCCGTTGGCCCAAGCAGGGCGATGAGTGGTAGTTTTTCACGTTGTTCGGTACCTTCATGAGCCAATCTACTGCCATTCTCCATCATTGTGCGAACGCACACAAAGG
>JBBSFO010000928.1:0-1717 GCA_038238655.1 Thermomicrobiales bacterium
CGCGCGACGGGCAGCCGTCGGCCGAGGACGGAATGGGGTGTACCGCTACTCCAAAAGTTGTCCGTCAACTGGACGAGGTAGCCGCCTCCCGCCAGATGCCGCAATCCGTTGCGTCCGCCTGCGCGGTACGAGAAGACACGACCCGCGTATACCCGCTCATGGAATGGCAGCCGGGCGAGCATCGTCGCGCGGCGCGTCGGGTCCATCACCGCGAGATCAGCCGGATCGTACGAATCGCTCGTGATGCAGGCGAGCGATGGGCCCAAACCGGCGAGCGCGAGCAGGCCAAGACGGAACCCATCGTGATGCGGACCGACGAGGATCGCGCCGCCCGACGGCAGGCATCCGGTGATGCGGACGCGCCGGGTTGCCCACTGTGTAGTGAGGCGATCCATCTGGAGCAGGAGCAAGCGAGACACCTGCGTCTGATAGCAGCGGTTCCAGTGCAATTTGCACCACGCGCGGGTAGTCACGGGACGACCCAGCCCGGCGAGTAATACCCGACTTACCGTGCGGGAATTTTTGTCACACACGCATTGAATGGCCGCGAGCATGAGCGCCGGAGTGCGCCATATCGGACGGCACCACAGCCGGAGGAGCGCCGCCATGAAGGTAAAATAGAACCATTGGGTCGGCGCGGCGAGCGAAAAATGCGGGATATAGCCTGGCTTACGCTGCCGTGTCGCCGTCGGATCGCGTACCCACGCACCAACGCGCGCAGCGATGCGCGATGCGGGGAGCGGGACGGTCGAAGGAAAATCAAATTCGGTGCCGGGCATCCTGTGCGTCCACCCCATCTTTCAGCGGCATGTGCCGATATGCAGGATGTCGGCGATGTTCGCGCCGCGATCTAGCACGGGTTCGATTGCGCCGCCCCGCGAACTGAGGAGGCAGGTGACGCCTGGGCCGTGGCCCGCGATGTTGCTGTCTGCGTGCGCGATGATGCCGATGGTGACGCTCCCGGTACGATAGTAGCGGCCAAATGTTGCGTCCGCGTCCTCGATGGCGACGAAATCGCCGAGGCGGATATCCGCGAGATCATACTGCTCGACCATTGCGGGGTCGAAAAGGGTGATGTCGTAGTCGCCCCGATACGCGTTATCCCGCCCGAGGCCGGACCCCATGATCCCGGCGGGCACGCGCTTCGCTACCGGCACCGTCAGTTTGCCGTCTCGTTCGCCGATCCGCCATTGTTCGACGATCTGCGGGTTGAGGCTCATCACGCGCACGTCCGGGTAGTCAAGGAATTTCAGGCCGACGCCGTACGCACGGATTTGCATTCGGTCACCGATAGTCATGTCGTTCAGCACATCGTCCGGGAAATCCACCATCACATGCTCGATGCCACCGTGCTTGCCGGTGACGATGCCAACGCCGCCCTTCGCGTCGCCGTTGACGAGGCGTACCGCATTGCCGATCGTCGCGAGGATGTTCAGGCCACCCGATTGCCGCTCGTCGGGGTTACGCATTGAGACGCACGGCTCGACGTGGTCGCCTTCCCAACCGCACGCCGGATGACCGACGCGGACGTTGTAGGTGATACCGCCGCTCGATGCGCCGACGCGCGGCACGCCGTCGTGCCCGATCCGCCACGGTGACATCATCGGCACACCGGGGCTGGAAACCTCGCCAAGTACTGAGAGTTCAACGAGTGTATCGCTGTTCATGCGTGGCATTGCGGGCGCTCCTCACGAGTTCGTAAACGGCAGGAACGAGA
>JBBSFO010000929.1:0-1715 GCA_038238655.1 Thermomicrobiales bacterium
CAACCGCACCGACCTGATCCGTACCGCGATTCGCAATCAGTTGGGTACGCACGCCGACATCGTGCGTCAGGTCGTTGCGCGAAAAATGCTGGTGCTGGGCATCCAGCATTTCAGCGCCGCGGACCTGCGTGCACTGCGGGCCGCGGGCCACACTCTGCAGATCCGCGTTCTCGGGCTGGCAACCATCGCGAGGGATGTCACGCCGGCCCTGGCGCTGGCCACCATCGATTCGGTGACGGTGCTGGGCGCGTTGCACGCGAGCCCCGCCGTCAGAGCTGCGCTTGCCGACCGGCTGCGTTGAACGCCCGCTATTTGAAACGCCATGAATCCACTCTTCAAGACCTTGATCGACAACGCCACCCGCCTGACTGCGTCAGGTGACCTGCTCGGCGCAACAGCGGCCATCCAGCGAGCGCTCGGCCGCGCGCCGAACGAGCCGAGCGCGCCGGCGGCCTCGCCCAACGATCGCGACCAGGTGATCGACGTGCAGATGCGCGAGGTCCCGGCGTCCGCAGCGCCGCTGGTGTTTGTGTTCGACTCCACGGTCTCGCAGAGCGCGCCGCCGCCCGTCCCGAAGACCGAAGGTCCGACGAGCTCCGGGTCAGGCGCAAGCCGCTTCGTCAGCGGCACCCACGTGGCGGCAGTGGGCCAACGTGATTACAAGCTTTACGTGCCGTCCGCTTACTGCGGCCAGGCATTGCCGTTGGTCGTGATGCTGCATGGTTGCACGCAGGGACCCGAGGACTTCGCCGTCGGAACCGGCATGAACGACGAGGCCATGGCGCATGGCTTCTTCGTGCTGTATCCCGCGCAGGCGCAGCACGCCAACGCCCAACGCTGCTGGAATTGGTTCAAGCACAATCATCAGCAGCGTGATCGCGGCGAGCCGGCGCTACTCGCCAGCATGACGCGCGCGGTGATGAAGGAATACCGGGTCGACCGAGATCGGGTGTACGTGGCGGGGCTCTCTGCGGGAGGCGCGATGGCGGCGATACTGGGAGACGCCTACCCCGATCTTTTCGCGGCGGTGGGGGTGCACTCCGGCCTTCATTCGGGCGCGGCCACCGATGTGACGAGCGCGTTCGCGGCCATGCAAGGCAACTCGTCCGGCATGCCCTTGGCGACCGGCTTGGGGGCGCTGCCTGGCCTGCGCACCGCGCGGGCCTCTCAGCCCGAACAGCCGGCGCGCCAAGGTCGTTCGCCTCCCACGATCGTCTTTCATGGAGACCGCGACAGCACGGTGCATCCCGTCAATGGAGAACGCGTGATCGCGGCCTGCATGGCCTCGGGGGTCAACGGCGCGGCGGGCGTTGCGCGGGAAGCGGAGCACCAGCGCGGCCGTTCGCAAGCCGGGCGGGAATACACGCGCGGACTGCACAAGGACGCGAGCGGTCGCGTGATATCCGAGCATTGGGTGGTGCACGGCGCCGGGCACGCCTGGTCGGGCGGCCGACCGCGCGGTTCCTACACCGATCCCCAAGGTCCCGATGCAACTCGGGAGATGGTGCGCTTCTTCTTTGCAAACGCGAGGCCGCCGTCGCATTGACGGGCTTGGTTGCCGGTCTTTTCGCCAAACATTCGCTACTTGCCGATACAAAACCGCCCGAATATCTCGCCGAGCAGATCGTCGGCGGTGAACTCGCCGGTGATGCGATTGAGCTCGAGTTGCGCGAGTCGCAATTCTTCGGCGAAGAGCTCGAGCGCGCGGTCGCCGC
>JBBSFO010000930.1:0-1705 GCA_038238655.1 Thermomicrobiales bacterium
GGAGATCCTCAGAATATGCTTTCATGCCCTCAGCATCGCACCGTTCCTATATTTTTGCAAACTGCTCTAGACGCGGTCAGCGGCGTCCGCCCCGCCTCGCACGGGGAGGTCCGCTACGGTGGTGTCGACGCCTACGCCGAGCGCGACAGCTTCCGGGATGCCATCGGCTATGTCCCACAGGACGACATTGTGCCGATGACCCTCACCGTCAAGCAGGCGCTAACCTACGCCGCACGGCTGCGTCTCCCGCACGACGCGGGCATCCACGCGATCCGCGATCGCGTGAACGCGGCGATCCGGACTATGCAGCTCGACGCCCATCAGGGGGTCGTTTGGCGAAAGGGAGAATATTGTACGCTAAGGGCGTCGCATCTCTCGGTGCGATGGAACGTGCAACGGTACGGTGCACTGATTCTGCAACGCTACGCTGCACGGCGATCCTTGAGCGGTACCTTGTCCCTTGGTTCGATGAACTAGTCAGATAACTATCCTGCTTATTGAAAAACCCTTCGAGGCGGCGAATTCGAGGGGCTTTCGACCCAATGAACGGACATTTTGCACATTTCTGGACGATTTCAGCGTTCATTTGACACCCGGTTGGAGGCGATGCCGCCTTTTTCAACAAGCAGTATCGTTATCTGCACGGTTATGCTATACTGGACTCGCGACCCTCGGGACGATTCACTTGCGTGGCGGGAGATGGCCTCTCGCGGTATCTCCCGAAAAACTGTGCAGATAACATGACGATCATTCTCGGACCCACCGGCTATCCCAGTATTGATGGCTTTCTCGACGCCCGGGCGTCTGGCGATGGCTCGCGTCACACGCTCACGAGTTACCGTCACGATCTCGTCGGCTTCGCCCGTTGGTTCGAGCACCATGTACCCACCGAATCCGCCTTCGCTCCCGCTGCGGTCACGCCGACCGACGTCCGGGAGTTCCGCGACTGGCTCATTCGCGAGGCCAAGCGCAAACCGACGACGGTCAATCGCAAGCTCGCCACCTTGCGCGTCTACTTTTCCTTCTGCAAAGCACATGGCCATCGCAAAGACGATCTCCCCACGGACGGCGTGCGGCGCATCGCCGAGCAACCGTCCGGCCCGCGCTGGTTCCTCAAGCGGGAGGTCAATGGGCTGATCCGTGCCGTCGAGCGATATGGGCATGGCGCGGATCGGGTGCGCGATCTGGCGATCATCCTGACGCTGCGCCACACCGGTGTGCGCGTCGGTGAACTCGTCGCGCTCACCCTGCCGGATGTCACGCTTGGACAGCGGGGCGGGCAACTGCGGGTGCGTGGGAAGGGAAACAAGGAGCGCATCGTGCCGCTCAACCACGAAGTCCGGCAGGCGCTGATCGCCTATCTCGCCGTTCGCGCCGAGCGACCCGATCATGACGCGCACGCGGAGGTCTTCCTCGGTCAGCGCGGCCCGCTCTCGGCACACGGGGTCGAGGTGCTCGTGACGAAGTACGCGCAGCGTGCCGGTCTGCCCGCCCTCCGACCCCACGCACTGCGCCACTCCTTCGCCAAGCATCTGCTCGATGCGGGCGAGGACCTCGTGACGGTGCAGGTGCTCCTGGGGCACAGCAACCTGAACACGACAGCGCGCTACACCCAACCGGGCGCGCGCGATCTGGAAGAGGCGGTCGCACGTTTGGTGAACGAGGGGTAGGAGCATGGCAAAGTTACCCACCCGAACGGAGTTGA
>JBBSFO010000931.1:0-1703 GCA_038238655.1 Thermomicrobiales bacterium
GCATTCCCGGCACTTTGGGCGGTGCGGACGCAACTCTAAGTCAATAGTCGGCGGTCGTCCTCATTGCTTCGGTTCATCCGACACGAAGATGCGCGCGAGGATGGGGCTTTCAAATTCGCTGGCGAGACATTCCATGTAGATTTCGTCCCAAAGCTGCCCACCCATCCAGTGGCATGCGTGGCGTCGCCCGAACACGCGAAAACCGGCCTTCTCGTACGCGCGTTGCCCCGCGAGGTTGAACGCGTAACTGGTGAGCATGACATTGTGCAGGCCAAGCGCGGTGAAAGCATAGTCGAGCATCAGGCGGGTCGCTTCCGTCCCATACCCTTTGCCCCGATCTGCCGCGTCGCCGATGAAGAGCGCCATCTCGGCGGTGCGGTTCCGGTAGTCAATCGCGCGCCATTGGGTGTTGCCGATCGGTCGCCATGTCTCCGTTTCGTAGATCGTGAAGTGGACCGTAGAGGCGTCGGACGTTGCGGCGCGCCCGTACCAGGCGATTTCGCCCTCCATCGTCACGGGATGCGGGGGGATGAAAAGTGTGCGGAGCGTCCCGAAATCATTGAGCCATCGCTGATAGAGCGGTAGCAGATCGCGGCGGATCGGCCCGAGCGCGACGCGCTCGCCGACGATATTGACGATCGGACGCGCTTCCTCGTCGGCGATCAGTTCTGGCTGTGCGTCCATCTCTCTCTCCTCGTGCGGCGATCACCCGATCACTCTGCCAGTGCTACACTGGATAGTGTGGACGGTCTCCATCGGTCGCGTCAACCGCTAGAGAGGGACTCTATGACCAACCGACTCGCGAATGAGACAAGCCCGTATCTCTTGCAGCACAAGGACAACCCGGTGGACTGGTACCCGTGGGGCGAGGAGGCATTGGCGCGGGCACGCGCGGAGGGCAAACCGATTATGCTCTCGATCGGGTACGCGGCGTGCCACTGGTGCCATGTGATGGAGCACGAATCGTTCGAGGATGCGGAAACCGCCGCGCTGATGAACGAGCGGTTCGTCAATATCAAGGTGGACCGCGAGGAGCGGCCCGATCTCGACACGATCTACATGGCGGCGGTGCAGGCGATCACCGGGCAGGGCGGTTGGCCGATGACCGTCTTTTTGACGCCGGACGGCGAGCCGTTCTACGGCGGCACGTATTTCCCGCCCGAGCCACGCCACGGCATGCCCGCCTTCCGCACCGTTCTCACCTCTGTCGCGACCGCATACGCCGAACAACGGGACGACGTTGCGCGGAATGTGGCAGCGCTCCGGGAGCACTTACGCACCGGCTTGCAGTTCGCCGGGCAACCGAGCGGCGACAGGGCAACAACTGCGGCGCTCGACGCGGCGCTCGACGCCATCAACAAGGATTTCGACTGGGTGAACGGGGGTTTCCGGGGTGCTCCGAAGTTCCCCCAACCGATGACGCTCGATTTCCTCCTGCGGCAGTACGTCCGCACCGGCTCCGCACAGGCGCTCGACATGGCGGAGCGGACGCTCCAGAAGATGGCGGGCGGCGGCATCTACGACCAACTCGGCGGCGGCTTCCATCGCTACTCGGTAGACGCGGTCTGGCTTGCGCCGCATTTCGAGAAGATGCTCTACGATAACGCCCTACTCGCGCCGGTCTATCTCCATGCCTATCAGGTAACGGGGAACGAATTCTACCGTCGCATCGTCACGGAAACGCTCGATTGGGTGACACGTGA
>JBBSFO010000932.1:0-1701 GCA_038238655.1 Thermomicrobiales bacterium
GGTGCAGGTCCCCGCATTCGTCAAGGAAGGCGACCGAATCGCCGTCAACCCGGAAACGGGCGAGTACATCGAGCGCGTAAACGACTGATCCGGTACACGATCCTATGTACTATTTTCGACCGCCGTCGTGTTGTTGTCCAGTGATTCTGTCACTCTAATTGTTCAGTGATTTTGTCACCCCGCTGTAGGAAGCCGCGCTTCCACGGATGATCCGGCCCCGGTCTCGTCTCGCCGATCCGCTGCCCCTCCCGCTCTCGCCGCAAGCGTGGACGCGGCGCGACCGGCACGGGCGCGTCCGCCGCTAGTGCGGCCCCCCGGCGTCCGCCGCGTGCCCGCAACACCGGCGCTTCCAGCGGCGCGGGCGTCGTCACGAGACATCGCCCCTGATAATAGACGGCCAGTGAGCCGTCCGATCGTTCTTGTACCTCGACCACCGCGCGTGCCCATGACCGACGACGCGGCCCTGGCGACAGTTGCAGTCGCGCGCCGCCGAAGCGCACCGTGTTGTCCATCCCCACCGTCCGCTGATACTTGAAACAGAAGAGGGCGTCGCGATCCACCCCCGCCTCCATCGCCCGGTAGCAGTCCCCTTCTTCCGCTGCCGGCACCATGAACCGATCATTGAAATCGACGAGAAAGTCGGCCAGACACGCCATCGCTTCCGCCTCATTCGTCGCTCCGGCCAGCCGCAACATGCTCACGAGGCGATCTTGCAGCGTGCCGAACAGTCGCTCCACCCTCCCCTTCGCCTGCGGAGAGCGTGCCGCAATCGCCGTGATCGCCAGTTCGTCCAACAGTCGCCCGAACTGGGTCGGCTCCCGCGCGCCCGCCAACTGCTCCGCCACCGTCTCCGGCGCGTTCACCCGGAAGATGCTGTGCCGGTCATGATACAAAGCGAGCGGTCGGCCCCGCCGCGCGACGATCCGCTGGACGAGCAGGAAGTACCCTTGGGCATCCTCTTCCGCCCGGAAAAGCAGCGCGAGCAGTTCCCCGGTCGCGTCATCAATCGCCGCGAACAAGGTCAGCCGTGGCCCGCGTCCTTCCAACCAATCATGCGCACTCGCATCGATTTGCACGAGCATCCCCGCTTTGGGATACCGCTCCCGTCGGCTGCGGTGCGCGGGCGCACGCCGTTTGCGCGGGCTGCCGATCCCTGCTTCCCCGAGGATCCGTCGCACGCTCGACCGGGAGAGGGCGACCCCTTCCCGCTCGCCCAACTGCTCGGTCAGGTGCACCTGATTGAACCCGACATACTTCCCCGCCGCCAGTCTCTCCACCTGCCGCCGCACCGCTGCGGGTAGCGTGTGCGCGGGCTGACGCCCCCGATTGCCATGCGCGAGAGCCGCCACGCCGTCCCGACGGAAGGCCGCCAATAATCGTTTCGTGTGCCGTTCCGACACCTGCAAACAGGTCGCCGCAGCCGCCACCGACACTGCCCCGCTCACCACGTCGGTGAGGACCATGATGCGTCGTTGCTCTTTCGCGTTCACTGTCACGTTCTCCATAGCGTGACATTTTCACAGAACAGTTACCGGGTGACCGAATCATAGAACACCAACAAGGGGGTTGGCAACAGCCAATTCGTGTGCTATGCTGCCGCAGGCTTCGGGGAGTAGCTCAGCCTGGCAGAGTGCACGGATCGGGACCGTGAGGCCGGAGGTTCGAATCCTCTCTCCCCGACCACCTTTTCTTCACCGTACA
>JBBSFO010000933.1:0-1700 GCA_038238655.1 Thermomicrobiales bacterium
AAACGGCGACAGCGCGCGTCTGCCCGCGAATGGCGATAGTATAGCAGGGAAATCGGTCGTGGGGCCGATGACGGGAGGACGCGGATATGCCATATGCCGATCGCGTGACAGAGCAGTGAGCGACCTGGACATGCTCCTCGGTGAATCGCTCGCCCCGGCACGCGTCGCCTATGATGCCGCCGGGCGAGACTGGGAGGCGTGGCTCGACGACCATCCCGTACCGACGAATGCCGCCCTCGATGTCCGCCTCGCCGATTCCGGCACGCGGGCGGGATTTGTCGCCGTTTGCCGGGCACGCGGCATCTATCATCTCCCCACCGTCGAGTATGTCGCCATGCTCGCGCGCGTCCTCGAACGATTGCCGGGGCCGTGGCTGGAAGTCGGCGCAGGGCAGGGAAATCTCGCCCGCGCCGTCCGCACGATCGGCGTGCCGATTGCGGCGACAGACGACAGCGCGTGGTGGCCCGCGCTGCCTGCCGATGTCGAGCAATGTGCGGTCGAAGGGGCGTTGACACGGCACCGGCCCGGCACCGTGCTCTGCGTCTGGCCACCACGCGACACGGACTGGCCCGCCCTGTTCCGCGTCGCACCGTCCGTCCGCGCCTATTTGCTCATCGGTGACGGCACACGCGGCATGACGGGCAACGTTGCATCGTGGTCCGGCGCACCGGGTTGGCGGCGTCGCACCCTCCCACACCTCGCCGCCCTCGGTCGTTGCCGCTTGGATGCCGACGGCATGGTGCACACCCGCGCGCTTCTCGTCCACCGCACAACCACGGCGGCAGTGGTCCCTCTACCGGTGGATTGACTTTCGCATGTTTATCTCCTACTATTCAGTCGGACGTAGTATGTTTCGCGATAGAGCCGCGATTGTGGAAGGGAAGCAGCAAACGATGCGAACAGCCCGCGCGGACCTCGGTCGCTTCTCCGATCCCGGGCTGCTCATCCTTTCCAGCCTCGCCAGCGGCCCGAAACACGGCTATGCAATGATGGAGGATATTCGCCTTTTCTCCGGGACACGGCTCGAACCCGGCACATTGTACGGCGCCCTCGCCCGACTTGAGCAATGGGGATGGATCGAGCCGCTACCCGCCGAGGATCGCCGCCGCCCGTATCGCCTGACAGGCGCCGGGACAATGGCGCTGCGCGAGCAACTGGCGACGATGCGGCGAATCATCACGGTCGCCACCGAGCGACTGCCCGACGTGTGACTGGAGAGTGCAGTGACGAGGCAACGACGCTACCGGCGATGGGCACACCGACTCCTGCGATGCTATCCCGATCCGTGGCGAGCGCGCTACGCCGAGGAAATGCAGGAGACGCTCGACCAGCACCGAATCACGGCGATGACCCTGCTCGATCTGCTCCTCGGCGCGCTCGACGCACATCGCCATCGCGGGTTGCTTTCGGAGTATCCGCTCTCGGCTGCGCGGCGGCTCCGCAACAGCGAAATCGCGATCTTCTGCGCGTTTGTGCTTTTCGGCATCGCCTGGTTGCCGCTGCAAGGCATCCGCGACCCGCTCCCCATCTGGGAAGGCGCGGTGCGTTCCTATCCAGAGATCAGGATCGCATTCGATGTCGTCCAGATCGCGGGCTTCGTTGCCTTCCTCGCCATCGTCGCGGGAGGCGCGCCCTGCCTCGCGCTGCTTGTCACGCGCGCGATACGTAACCGCCGTCGCGATGTCGTGTTCCTCCTTGCA
>JBBSFO010000934.1:0-1697 GCA_038238655.1 Thermomicrobiales bacterium
GGTTGCGCCCCGCGCGGCACGATCACCGCGCGGACGACCTCGCCGCGCGCTGCGTCCGGCATCGCGGTGACGACGACCTCCCGCACCGCCGGATGCGCCAAAAGGACCGCCTCGACCTCATCCGGCGAAACCTTGAAGCCGCCGACATTGATGCGGAGCGCGCTTCGTCCCTCGTAGTACAGAAACCCTGCCGCGTCTCGCCGAGCCAGGTCGCCCGTCCAAAGCCAGCCATCGCGCACGGCACGCACCGTGGCTTCAGTGTCCGCGATGTAACCATGCATCAAGGCGGGCGTGCGCGCGATCAATTCGCCAACCGCTCCGTCCGGCACGTCCACGCCGCGTTCGTTAACGATACGAGCGTCTACATCGGCGTACGGCACGCCGATACTCCCGTTCGGTGCGCCGCCAGGTGGGGTGCCAATCAGTGATCCACCCTCGGTGGAACCGAATTCGTTGATGAGCGGTGCGCGGTACCGCGTGGCGATGATGCGGGCGACTCTGTCCGCCAGTGGTGCCGCGCCGAAGCGCACGTACCGGAGCGCGAGGCCGACGGGCGGCGGATGCGACAATTCCGCGAGCAGATAGAGGACGGAGGGCGTCGTCCAAATGGCGGTGACGCCGTACGCTGCCATTTCCTCCTCGATGGTCTCCGGCCGGGTCGCAACGGACAGGACCATCGTACCGCCCACCGCGAAGACTTCGGCCACCGTGCGCGTCGCCAATACCGTTGGGCGCGGCATGTAGTAGACGCCATCCGAGGTCATCCACCACGGCAATCGCGCGGCATTCCATGTGAAGAAGCGATGTGGCGTTATGACAAGTTTCGGCATGCCGCCCGTCGTCCCGGAAGTCAGTTGCAGGCATGCCACCGCGTCCGCATTCCCGCCTACCGAACGGCGGCACGCCTCCATGTACGCCGTATCCGGCGGTCTTCCGGGCAAGCCGAGTGGCAGCGCATCAATAAGCGATACCGCAGGGTGCGGCCACCCATCCTCCGTTAGCACCAGTCGCACGCGTGCCTTCGCTGCAAGCGGTTGCAGCTCTGCCGCCGTGACCTTCGATGAGGTGTGGAAGAGGGTCAAACCGGCACGGCAACAGGCGAGAAAGGCAAAGGCGTAATCATCGGAGACATTGACATTCGTCGCGACGACATCGCCTGGCATGAGTCCCGCCTGAACGAGCACCGCTGCCCGGCGATCCATCTCCGTTCGCAACGCCCCATATGTCCATGTCCGGTCGCGGAAGATAAGTGCGGGACGGTCGGGCCACCGCGCCGCCGCGTAATCAACGACTGTCTCCACCCGCGTGAATGCCATCATGCCTTCCTCTGACCACTCAACGGAGCATCCCACACCGGGGCGGCTAGCCATTGCATCGCGATAGCCAACTCCCAACTGCCTGGCGCGTGCCCGATGCACCGCTCCAGCGCAGCGACGACCGCTTCCTGCGTCGGCGGGATCGGCGCGAAGAGGGTCAGTCGCCAGCCTCGCCCCTCTGGTGTGACCATCACCGGGACAATCGGCTTGCCGGTACGCTCCGCGAACCAGACCGTCCCGCGCGCGACGGGCAGCCGTCGGCCGAGGACGGAATGGGGTGTACCGCTACTCCAAAAGTTGTCCGTCAACTGGACGAGGTAGCCGCCTCCCGCCAGATGCCGCAATCCGTTGCGTCCGCCTGCGCGGTACGAGAAGACACGA
>JBBSFO010000935.1:0-1694 GCA_038238655.1 Thermomicrobiales bacterium
CATTGAGCGGGTGGTAATCGAAGTGGCACAGCACGAGCGGACGGCGCGCGGCCACCAGCAACTGCTCGCGCAGCGGCGCAGCCAGCGGGCCGCCCCAGGTCAGCCACTGATCGGGCACATAGGTCGGCGACTCCAGCAGCGGGATCGCGTGCAGCCGCGCCTGCATTTGCCCAAACATCATACCGAGCGGCCAGACATGCGACGGGTTCGCCCGCAAAGCGGCGAGAAGCGTCTGACCCGGACACCACGAGAGCAGCAGCGCAGGCCGTCCGTGCCATGTCCCCTCCGCATACACCGTCGGGACGGGAATGCCGCCCGCCTCCGCCATGCGCATCGTCGCCACTTCGCGGACACACTTGCGTGCCTCGTCGGGTGCGAAAACGCGTAGCGCGTACGATCCTCCTGCACGATCCACGCGCCAGATCGCCGTATCTTGCCCGCCGGAAACGGGTGTCGCCGCCGTGGCATCGGTGATGCCGAGCGCCGCGAGGATAGCGAAGGGATCGAGCGTCGCACTTTCCATTACTTCTCCGTACTCACCCTTATTGTTAGAAGACAATCAGTTCACTCATACGAATCTCTTCTCGAATTATATCTCCCCTCAGTCTCACGGCGTGCGATCTCTCGATTCGCATCGAGAACAAAGTGAACAGCCTCAACAAGGCTCTCCCGTGCCTCGTCCAACGTTCTGCCCTGCGTATTTGCACCGGGTAACTCCTCAACAAAGCCAATCCACCAATCGCCATCGCGCTGAATTACTGCGGTGAATTTTTCCATCATTCAACTCCCAATTCAAAAGGGGCATCGCGACAGTAGTATAACGACTATTCGATTCGCGGTACGATTTCCCGCGCCAGCGGGCCGCGCAGGCGCGCATCGCCCGCCCGCCGCGTGATCCGGTGGGCGTCGAGATATTCCATCATCGCCTGCGCGTACTTGCGGCTCGTTCCGACCGCATCGCGGAATTGCGCGAGCGTGACACTGCCGTGCGCGTCAATCAGGGCAAGCGTCTGTATCACCATCCGGTCATACGCGTCGCGCGCGAAGACGATCCCCTCCGCGACGCGAACGATGCTGCCCTCGTCGGTCAACACGGTCAGCGTTTCCGGGCCAACGCCGAGCGTCGTGGGGTCAGGCGGCGCGTACGGCTCCTTCGCGAGCACGACGAGCAGGGCATCGGCGGCGGCACGCTGCACGGGCGGCAGCGCAACGATGTGTTCCGGCATGCGGAGGATTGGCGTACCGCCTCCCGCTTCTGCGATGATGCTCCCCTTGCGATGCAGGTGCGCGACGAACTCATCGAACAGGCGCGGGGCAAGGCCGAGGCGAGATTTCGCCTCCTCACGCGGCATGCCACGCTTTAGTGGATTCGCCGTGTGGAAATTGGCGAGCAGGAGCATCATCCGCGACTCCATCGCGACCGCGCCACTTTCGAGCAATACGAATGCGTTCGGCGGCAGACTATCCGTCCCTGGTTGTAGCAGGAGCAGTTCGCCCCCACCAATCAACGCGCTCAGGATCGGATGGGCGGCCTCCCGCTCCACCCCCATCGCGGCAATCACGTCACGCACCTCGCGCGGGCCGTTGGCGAGCAACTGCCGCGCAAGGTCCTGCGGCGTGCCACGTTGCAGGCTTTCCAACCGTTCGAGCGTCGCGGCGTGGAAGCGGCGATGACGGCGCGGCGCGCTGTCCAC
>JBBSFO010000936.1:0-1669 GCA_038238655.1 Thermomicrobiales bacterium
AGGATGTCGTGGATGCCTCGCGCCTCGATGGCGCATCCACCTGGACGCGCATCTTCCGCATTGACGTGCCCCTCATCATGGGGCAGATCAAACTGATTGCCATCCTCACTGTTATCCAGACGCTACAACGGTACGTCGGTATCTACATCCTGACGAATGGTGAGGGCGGGCCAGCGAACTCGACGATGGTCCCCGGCGTCTACCTCTTCCAGAAAGCCTTCAACGCGCACCGGCTCGGCTATGCGTGCGCCGTCGGATTGGTGATGTTCCTTTTCATCCTCGCGCTCACGCTGATCAATCAGTTCCTGCTCAAGTCGGAGTCCGACGCGCAGGAACAGGGAATCGTGTAGGAGGCCACGACGATGCAGAATGCTGAAGAAGTCCTCAATCGGGGCGAAGCCACTATCGCGGAACCGCACGCGGCGGTCACGGCGGGCAAGAAAGGCGGGATCGGGCAAGTCTTCTCGTATGTCTTCCTGATCGTCGTCGCCTTCCTTACCTTCTTACCTTTCTTTCTGATGATTACGATCTCCTTCAAGACGCGCGCGCAGTTCTCCGTGCAGCCGATCTGGCCGACATTCCCACTGCACTTCGAGAATTACCGGTTTGCCTGGGAGCAGGTGTTCCGCCCGGTCATCAATACGGTGATCGTGTGCGTCGCCTCGATTGGCGGCACGCTGCTCGTCGCATCCCTCGCTGCCTACGCCTTCGCACGATTCAAGTTCCCTGGCTCGCGCGTCTTTTTCCTTGGGGTCATCTCGCTTCTGATGGTGCCGGACGTTTTGCTGCTCGTGCCGCGCTACGTCGTAACATCGCAGTTGCACCTGCTGGGCAACTACCTCGGTCTGATCATCCCGTATATGTCCTTCGGCGCGATCTTCGCGATCTTCGTCCTGCGCACCTTTTTCGCCTCCGTACCGGGCGAATTGATCGAGGCGGCACGGATGGACGGCGCAAGCCACTTCACGATCTTCTGGCGCATCATGATCCCCCTTTCCCGCCCAATCCTCGCCACACTGGCGATCATCCAACTGATCCGCGTCTGGAACGACTTCATCTGGCCCTTCGTCGTCATCTCCAAGAAGAAGGACTACACGCTCGCGCTGATTCTCAAGACCTTCTCCGGCGATTTCGGCACCCAGTGGGGACTGATTATGGCGTGCTACGTGATGGCGAGCCTGCCGTTGCTGCTGGTCTTCACGCTCGCATCCAAGCAGTTCATCAAGGGACTTACCTCCGGCGCGATCAAGTTCTAGGAAAGGAGCACGGGGAGTAGTCAGTAGTCGGTAGTCAGAAGAGATAGTGGCGTAGCAGCAGAATGTAGCGAGAGATAGACGTGCGAAGCGCTTCCGCTTCCAGCTGTCTACTGGCTACTGACTACTGACTACTACCCAGGAGGTTTTCTGTGAGCAACGAGTCGAAACATCAATCATTCCTCACGGCACGGGTGAACCGCCGCCGGATGCTCGGTATCGCCGCCGGAGGCGCGGTGACGGGAATTCTCGCGGCGTGCGGTTCCAGCAAGGCGACCGATACTCCCAAAGCGGGCGCGACCACCACGAGTGGCGGAGCGGCCCCGACGAGCCAGGGTGTCGTGACGATCCTGACGCCGACACCTGCTGCGGCATCCGCTGCGACGAAAGCGCCGGGCGGCTCCGCTGTCGCCAGC
>JBBSFO010000937.1:0-1663 GCA_038238655.1 Thermomicrobiales bacterium
CGCTAAAACGCGCCGGGGTTTCGCTTTTCGTCGTGGACGAGGCGCACTGCGTCAGCATGTGGGGCCTCAGTTTCCGGCCAGATTACCTCTTTATCCGCGCCGCGCTGGATGAACTCGGCGACGTTCCTGTCCTCGCGCTCACCGCGACTGCATCGGCGGAGACGCAGAGGGAAATCCAGGAACGGCTCGGCCCGATGGCGCAGGTGACTGCCTCCGTCTTCCGCCCGAACCTCCATTTCGAGGTGCGCCGTGCCGGGAACCGCGAAGAGAAGATCACGGCAGTCGTCGCGCTCTGCCGCGAGATCGTCGGGCCGGTAATCGTCTACGCCCGCTCCCGCGACGCCTGTGAAGAACTGGCCGGGCGGCTCCGGCGCAGCGGCGTCAAGGCGGAGCACTATCACGCGCAGGTGCCGGATCGTGCCGGGGTGCAGGAGCGGTTCATGCGCGGCGAGTCGCGCGTGCTCGTCGCGACGGTCGCCTTCGGCATGGGTGTGGACAAGGCGGATGTGCGCGCGATCATCCACTACAACCTGCCGCAGAGCGTCGAGGCGTACTATCAGGAGGCGGGTCGTGCCGGGCGGGACGGCCAGCCCGCGCGCTGCATCCTGCTCTATGCCGCCGCCGACAAGGCGCAACTGAGCACATGGTTGAAGCAGGAGGCGATCGGCAAGGACGATTTGCGGCAGTTGTATCGCACGCTGCGGACGATGGTGTCAGGCCGGTACGGTATCGTCTCACTCGAAACCCTTCAGCGCATGGCGGACCGCACCGACGAGACATTCGTGCGTGTTGGTGTCAGCATGCTCGAACGAGTCGGCCTGATCCGCCGCCATTTCGATCTGCCGCGCGGTGCGACGGTCACACTGCGCAGCGATGAGGACCCGGAAATCCGCGCGTTCTCCCGCGCGAGCGGTTTGAGCAGCGGCCAAACCGCCGATCTCAACTTGATTGACCTCGCGGGCGCGCTCGACACCGAGCCGTCGGCGCTCGAATCGTCGTTGCTCGCCTGGGCGGATGCCGACCGCGTGCGCTACCTGGGCACGGGGCGCGACCCACTGATCGAATTCCTGCCCGCGCCGCCGAATGTCGGCGAGCGGATAGACACGCTGCTCGCGGATTACCAGGTGCGGCAGGATCAGCGCATCGAGGCGATGGCCGCCTACGCGAAGGGGGCGATCTGCCGCCATCGCGCCATCGCCGCCCATTTCGGCCAGCGAATGGCCCGCTGTGGCACCGCCTGTGATGTCTGCGTGCCGGGCGAGCGGCAGCACGCGGTCGCGGCGGCGCGCCCACGCCGCCCTGTGCCGATCCGCACCGACGACGACCGCCCAGACACGCTGCGTATCCTGATGGGCCTCGCCGCGCTCCCCTTCTCGATGGGGCGGCGCAAGGTAGCGCGCGTGCTGACCGGCGCGACGAGCAGCCCGATCGGCGAAGATCGCTGCACCGAGTTCGGCGCGCTTCAACACCTGACGATCAAGGACCTCGAAGAGATGATCGAGCGACTGATGAGTGACGGGTTGATCGGTCGCGAGGCGGTCGGCGACTTCTCGGTCCTCGCCCTCACTCCACGTGGTCGTCGGGCAATTGATGACTCCGCGCTGTTACCGGAATGGTCCCGCCAGGCGCCGGATATGGATGACATGGTCGAAGCCGATCCCGA
>JBBSFO010000938.1:0-1663 GCA_038238655.1 Thermomicrobiales bacterium
CGAGACGAGTGCATTCCCGTCAGAACTTCAGCGCATCGAGCGGTGCTCGCCGCGCCGACGAAGGCGCAACCTCCGACCGATGAATCGGTGTGCCATCACACTCGCGAGCAGGGAGAAGAATCAAATCAGACGGCGACGGCTACGAGGGATACAATTCTTGGATGGCCGTGGGGATGCGTGATCCACAGCATATCGCCGCGCCGCTCGTAGGTTCCGCCCTCGCTGTCCGTGACGCTCTCGCCGTCCGCGAGGTGGCAGGCCAGGATTGGCGAGCCGAAGGCAGTCGTCCCGATTGGATACTCAACGGGCGGGCCGATATTGTGCATCGTCTTTCACGCTCCGATTCGAGGATAGCGTGCGTCAAGCATAGTCATAACACGAAACGCGCGGGGAGAATTGGGTAATCTGGGTAATCTAGGTAAATTGGGTAAATTGGGAGAGTTGGGTAAATTGGGAGAATTGGGTGCAACTTCTAGGCGTCATCCGATTCAAGCCAGGCGATCGCAGCTTCCGCGTCGTCGAAGTGGCGAAGTCGGCCCGCCTGAATATCAGCGTCGGCCTCGCGCTCTCCCGCCTGCCATTCCTCAGCCGCCTGGATGGCCACAACACGTTCCCGCTCCCGATCCCAATAGCACGATTTGCACTTCGGACACATCGTCGGTTCCCGAGCGGTCCGCCCGAGCCATTCGTGCCCACAGCGGGTACAACGGTAGCCGTCAAGCATCACTCTCGGCATTGGGTTCTCACGACTGAAACACGCGCGGCAGCATCCAGTCCAACGCTGTAAACAGCGCCCGCTTGACGTTGCGATGGTCCCGCCGCTGCTCCTGCTCGATGTGCTCAATCGTCTTGTGGTTCCCGTACACGTCCACGATCAGCATCCACAGCGAGCGGTCGTAGTGTTTCAGCGCCAGCAACACGTCGCCCAGGTCGAAGTCGGTCACGAGCGCGGGAGCGAGACTGTAGCCGATGGCGGAATCCGAACGGGCCGCGCTCGTGTTGATCGCTCCCCGCAGTGCTCCCGCAAAGTAGAGGTTGAGACAGTAGCGGAGCGCCGAGCGGTTGCGTCCGTTGCGCAGGTCTTCGGTCGGGTCGGTCTCGTCGCCGAGCGGGCTGTCGAACGGGACAGACGGGGCGCGATGAATGTAGGTGTAGCCCGTCTTCTCGGATACAATAATCTTGCGCGGGGGGCGATGCGTGATCGTCTGCGGCTTCTTGGGCGATTTCTCAGGAACGTTGCACGCGACCATCAGGCCGAGTGAGGATTGAAACGGGGGAGAATACAACATCGGCAACACCCACACAAATCGCTGGATCGCGGGTGTCCGCGACGTGTCCGCTCGAGGCGGAGCGTGTGCAACGCGCGAGGTCGATTAACGACAGGTGGCGAAGGCGTGCTCGGCGCGGTGGATCGGCATCTCAGAAATGCGACGGTAGACCTTGCAGACGGGACAGAGGGATTCAGCGGTCACGGCGGGTCCGCGCCAGGCGTGCGGGGTGCGCTTCCCCTCGAATGAGCCATCGGAGGAAATGACGCCGAGCTGCGAGCCGCAGAACACGCAATCGACGCGGCGGGTTTCGACCAAGCAGCACCCCCCGAAAACAGAAAACGCCAGATGCCCTCCCCACTGAGAGAACACTGGCGGCCAGGCAAGTCCGCGTC
>JBBSFO010000939.1:0-1656 GCA_038238655.1 Thermomicrobiales bacterium
AAACGATGGTTTGACTGGAAATCGGTTAGCTCGCCTTGACGCCGCGTACCTGGCGGACCCAAACGCGAATGACGCGCTGATGCTGCTCGACCGACACGCGCTCGGCTACCGTTTGCGCTTCTTCCAGGGTGTGGTAGCGATCGACGATCTTTTCGCTAAAGTCGGGGCGATACGATAACACCACTTCGTACATGGCCGTGCCTCCGAGTACCCTGGTTTGGGGAGATGACCTGAATTCCTCTCGTTTCCTACTTCGCTCCTTCGTAAGCAATCCTAATAGATGCAATTCGCGTACCAAGTACGGCCGAGCGTCGATGCGTGACATCTATTTGAAACGGCTTAGAAATCAGGCTCCTTTCGCGTCTCTGACCAATACGACCTATCTTCCGCGCCGCGGCGTTGCCCAGGCAGCGGGCGACTCTGCTCAATTCCTATCCATGTCGTTGAGCGATATCGCTTACTCGCAAGGGCACACGTCGAGCGCGAAGAACATCTTCAATTTGGGCTGCGGGCACTGATCCAGGAACATGATGCCTAGATAGAGGTCTGGCCCGACTTGCCGGAGTTCGTCGCGCACGGTACGCCAGGCGCGCGAGGTGGCGCGGTAATCCATGATGATCGAAGGACCGCCATCGAGCCAGCTATCGCCCACGCTCACCTGGGCGTTGAGGGCATAGCGACCGCCCGCCCAGCGATTGACGAGCGACGTGCCGCATTCGTCGAAGAGTTTGCCGTGCCAGAGAAGGCCGGTAACACGGGCGTTGGGCACCGCGCATACCGTGCCCGGCCAACGGATGGCGATGCCGGGCGCGTAGCCGTGCGGGATCGGGCCGGGCGCGCTGACGCGATACAGGCATTCCAACTCGCCACGGCTCATGCGCAGGAGTTGTTCCTTGCATAACCGGGGAGGAAGGCAAGGAACGGGGACGATTTCGCCGGCAGGGAGAGCCGTGCCGCAGCCGAGAAAGGCGACGATAAGGACGTGAGTCCGCCGAACGGTTGGCATGGCAAGTCTCTCGGTGTCGAATCGAAGGGTTTGCCTTCATCTTCGTCGCGGTCGGCCCTCGGACTTGACGCCGCCGCGCAAACCGTTGCCTCGCCCTTGTCCTCTTTTGGCCCAAGGATATGGTAGCGCCGGACGAACGCTTTCCACCTCTCACGACAAGGAGCGACAACCATGTTCGCGCGATTCGCCACGGCCAGTTTGCTGATGCTGGCCAGTCTGTCACTGGCGTCGGCCGAGCCGGTGCCGACCGTCACGGTCCACGGCAAGATCGAGAAGGCCGAAAAGGACTCCGTGGTCATTCAACCCCGCGACGAATCCGGCAAGTTCGGCAAGGCCGTCACGCTGACCATCACCGGAACCAGCCACATCATGCTGCTCACCACGCAGACGCGCGCCGGCGAGGTCCACTTCGTGCAGAAGCAGGTCGAAAGTACGACGCTGAAGCCGGGCCAGGCGGTAGCGGTCATATACGCCACGCCGCCGAAGGGCAAGGAGCCGGTGGTGCTGTCGGCCATCGTGCAGGCGGAGGCGGAGAAGAAGTAGAGGATACAAGGGCCGGCGAGCGGGGGGCGTTAGCCCCAATACCGTTTAACGAAGGACGCAGTTCACTTGTTTGTACATTGAAAAATCGCCTGAAAAATACTGTACAT
>JBBSFO010000940.1:0-1645 GCA_038238655.1 Thermomicrobiales bacterium
GACGAGTATCAGTGATGCGTGTGGTGCCGGACACACATGCCTTTCTCTGGTTTGTTGGCGATGCGGCACGATTGAGTGAACATGCCCGCACGCTCATCGTAGATCGGGGCAACCAATCCCCTCCTCAGCATTGCCAGCGTCTGGGCGATGGCGATCAAGGTCGGTCTCGGCAAGCTAACTCCGCATGTGCCGTTTCCTATGCTCATTTCGGAGCAGTTGAATGAAAACGGCATCGCACTGCTCGATATCACCGTCGCTCATGCGTTGCGCGTCGCTCAACTCCTGTATCATCATCGTGATCCGTTCGACAGGATGCTGATCGCTCAGGCCCTCGCCGAAGGGCTGCCAATCATCAGCGCGGACAGTGTTTTCGATGCGTATTCGGTGACGCGCATTTGGTGAATCTCCGACAATGCAAACATCTACCGTTCGATGCCTACGCCGCTTTCTGCCTGCCGAATCAACCGCTCTGGGCGGAAGGTAGCGATGCGGGAGTCAACGGCGCCGGTCGTGATTTCGCGCGCGACGATGCGACCGATGAGCGGCCCCATCGTCACACCGCTGTGGGTGCAGGCAATGTACAACCCTTCCGCCCCCGGCACCGGGCCAATCACCGGGTAGCCGTCGCCGGGGATCGCGCGCACGCCGACGAGTGCCGCCTCAATCGGCGTGCCTGCGAGGGTCGGTAGGACGGAGACGGCGCGCTCGTAGACGCGGTGCGCTGTCTCGGGTAGCGGTATGGTCGGCGTGTCCGGCGTCGTGATGGAATCGAACTCGACTGCCTGCAAGCGGAGGCGACCGCCGCCATCGGGCCGCACATTGATCGCGGGCGAGTTCAGCACGGCGTGCAACCGGACGGGCGCGGCGGCGGTGACGACGAGCATGCCGACGGTCGGCTCCATCGGCAGATGGAAACCGGCGACTCGCGCGAACTCCTCGCTCCATCGCCCGACGCAACTGACGACCATGTCCGCCCCGATTCGCTCCCCATGCTCGGTCACGATGCCCGCCACACGCCCGCCGGAGTGGACAACCTCGGCGACGCGGCAGCCGGTGCGGATTGTCGCACCGGCACGCTCAGCAGTCCGCGCCAGCGTCCCGACGAGGAGCGGCACATCCGCATACCCTTCGGCGGGGAAGAAGGCGGCGAGTGCGACGCCGGGCGGTGGCACGAGGTCCGGTTCGAGCGCGCGCAATTCGGTGGTCGTCAGCATTTCCATCTGATAGCCCCATGCGCGCAGTCGCCCGACCTTCTCGATCAGTACGGCCTGCGCGGCTTCGTCCGCCGCCCACTCGATGTTGCCGTCTAGATGGAGCCACGGCGCGTCGCCGAACTCGCGCGCGAGGATGCGATGCTCCGCCATTCCACCCGTGTTGAGAAGATGGTAGTCGAGGGGTGGCTTGTTGTTCGCGTTGAGCCAGGCGAAACTCGCGCCGGATGTACCCGCAGCGAGGTGGCCCGCTTCGAGCAGCGTCACGCGCGCCCCGGTCAGCGCCAGCCGGTATGCCACCGACGCGCCGACGATTCCGCCACCAATGACGATGATTTCAGCCATGGAACCCCCCTCCCCTGTCCCCTCCCCCATTGCGGCGGGAGAGGAGTGTCTTTTCTTAATGCTTCGAGTAATGCTATTGGAAACACTAC
>JBBSFO010000941.1:0-1639 GCA_038238655.1 Thermomicrobiales bacterium
AGAGAATATGATCGTGAACGTTCCCGGGACCGTTCACGATTGATTACAAGCAAAAGTGAGCTCATTATACTCGAGATTTTTTCATTGTCAATCGCGCGCATTCCCTCATGGAAAATGTTACCGGACGTTCTACGGTTCCCTCAAATGAGAATGTTACTCAGGAGGGGGAGTGGAATGTGCGCCGACGACGCGATGACGATCAACGAACGACGCAAGTATCTGACGAAAATGCAGAGCCGCTATCGTCAGGCGGATCGCCGGGAGCGCGGCGCATTGTTGACGGAGATGGAGGCAGTGACGGGGATGCATCGCAAGAGCCTGACGCGCCTGATGACCCAACGATCCCTCACGCGGCGACCACGCCGGACGCAACGCGGTGCCGTCTACGGCCCGGAGGTACGGCGGATCGTGCGCGTTGTCTGGGAAGGTCTGGATTGCATCTGCGCCGAACGGCTCGCCCCGCAACTGCTCGCGACGGCGCAGCATCTCGCCCGCTTTGGGGAGATTACCCTGACGCCAGCGTTAGAAGAGCAGATAGGGATCATCAGCGAGGCGACGGTGACGCGGATCGTGCGCGATCTTCCGCGCGCGATTCCCCGCCTGCCGCACAAAGGGCCGGCCCAAGCCAATCGCCTGCTGCGTGCCGTGCCGATGGGGCGCATCCCGTGGCAGACGGCCGAACCCGGCTGGTGTGAGGTCGATCTTGTCCATCACTGCGGGGAAAGCGCGGCGGGAGAATACCTCCACACCCTGCAACTGATCGATATTGCCACCGGATGGAGTGAGCGGGCGGCGATCTTCGGGCGCGGACAGGCGGCGATGGAAGCGGGCTTTCGACGTATCCTCGCGCGGTTGCCCTTTTGCCTCGTCCATCTGCATCCCGACAATGGCGGCGAGTTCTTCAACGACCATCTCGTGCGTTTCTTCGGAACGGCGGTCACGGGATTGACGCTTTCCCGTAGTCGTCCGTACCAGAAAAACGACAATCGCTTCGTCGAGCAGAAGAACGACACGCTCGTGCGGGCGTATCTGGGAGATCAACGGCTCGATACGCCCGCGCAGTGCGCTGCCCTCAACGCCTTGTACGTGGAAATGGGCGTCTATTACAACCTCTTCCAGCCAGTCTTGCATCTGGTTGGGAAGGAGGTGATTGCCGGGAAACTGAAACGGACGTGGGACGATGCGCGGACACCATATCAACGACTCGCGGCAACAGATGCCCTCACGCCGACCGTAGCGCAGGGATTAGCGGCGCTGCACACAGCGACGAATCCGCGCCAGTTGCGCCAGCAGATATACGACGCTTTAGCACGGTTATGGGAGCAGCCGACGCTGACCACATTGGCAGCGGATTGACGAAGAAAGGAGGCAGGCCGCCGGTAACATTTTCAAATGAGGGAACTACCTCTCCGTACACCCCGCTCGGTAACATTTTCTTTTGACTTGACACGTGCTACGCGAATAGTCGGATGCCAGCGACGATCAGCCAGAGGAATACGGTGCAGAGAGTGTCCAGCGGTACTACACACCTGTTTCAACGACGAGCACGGTTTATCGGTTTCTCGTCTTCCCAATCAACCGATGATTGACGACCACATGCGACGATCCTGTCGCCCACAGACCGAGCAACGGAAGTGGA
>JBBSFO010000942.1:0-1637 GCA_038238655.1 Thermomicrobiales bacterium
AGGTCAATCAGGCGGCGGATCAGCGTCGGGCGGTCTATCGTCGGTTGGGTGATGGTTTCGGGCACGGATGCCATACGTGGCTCCTTTTCTCGGGTCGCATCTTTGTCACCACGTATTGTGCCGCAATCCGCGTGCAACGGCAACGTCGTCACGCGCTCGGTGGATTAGAGGCGTCTATCGAGTCGCCATAGCACTCACACCGTCATCGCCTCCTCTTTCGCCGCGCGCGCGACAACATCGGCGATCCACGCGTTGAGGCTCTTCCGCCCGCGCGTGGCGGCGATCACCGCGTCGTGATGCACATCGGGCGGGATGCGAAGGACGAGTTTGCCGGAGAATGGCTTTTCCGGCTTCTTGCCGCGCTCGGCGCACCAATCGAGATAATCATCAACGGTGTCGCGAAATGCCTGCTCGACATCGGGGACGGTATCGCCCTCGAAGGTGAGTACCGCATCGAGGTCGAGGACGCGGCCAAAGAGGATACCCGCCTCCGGGTCGACCTCTACCGCACCGTGATAGCCCTTGTGGATGAATGTGTTCATGGTGTCACCCCTGCTTTCTCCAAGAACTCCCGAACGGCCCGCACGCGGCCCTGATCGGCAACCGGGCGCGGATGTGGCGTGTGGAACGTGGCGTCATGGCCATTCAGTTCGACACGGACACGTGACCCTTTCCCCTCACCGATCGTCGCATCCAGCGCCCGGAAGAGCGAAAGGATGTCCCCCCACGGCACGGAAGACGGAACTGGCTTCACGAACATCAGTTGAAGGGTCTTACGCTGCTTTGTGTTCACGTTGTTATAGTACTACGATGCAGTACTACCGTCAACCCCTTATCCCTCGCAGTCCCGGGAGGTTCGTTGCCGCAGCAGTGAACGGGGCCTTCCCCTTTCGTCTCCTGCGCGTGACAAATGCAGCACACTTCAACCGTCGTCATATCCTGTTATGATTTCTGCACCCACCGCGCGACAGTACATCGCGGATCGTGCATACTACCTGCGGTCAGGCAGACACGTACGAAATGAGGCGGCCGGTGCGGGCACGGATGACGGCGATAGGCTCCCTCGACGCGAATTACCGGACGCTCGGCTGGCTCTGTCTCGTCGTCGGCATCAATCAACTTGGCTTCGGGAGCATCGTCCCGATTGTGCCAACCTTCGCACGCTCCTTTGGTGTTTCGCAGGCGGTGGCGGGGTTGGTGATCAGCGTCTACGGCCTCGGGCGTCTCTTGTTCGACCTGCCGATGGGCGGCCTCGCGGAGCGCGTCGGCCGCCGCAAGATCATCATCATTGGCGAAATCGTCACGGCGGTCGGCAGCCTCTTGTGTGCCGTCGCGGGGTCGTTCTGGCTACTCATCTTCTTCCGCTTCATCGGTGGTATCGGCGCGGCGACCGTCCTCACCGGCGCACAAGTCGTGCTGGCGGACATCACCACGCCACAGACCCGCGCGCGGATGATGAACATCTATCAAGCGATCTTTCTGTGCGCAGTTGGCATCGGGCCGTCGCTCGGCGGCGTGGTGGCGGACGCCTTCGGGACACCCGCGCCCTTTTATGCCTTCGGCTTCCTCAGTCTGCTCGCCGGTTTCGTTTGCTTTCTCCAGGTGCCCGAAACGCGCCACCTCGCCCTCGCTCGCGC
>JBBSFO010000943.1:0-1630 GCA_038238655.1 Thermomicrobiales bacterium
CAATCCGATCGAGCCGAAGTGGATGCACGGCAAACGCCGGATTGTCGAACCGGCCCGACTGCTGTCCGCGACCGAGATCGCCGTGCGGGTCTGCGATTGTTTCGGCTGCATCCACGAGCCTCACCTATCCGTGATCGAAAAGGTTCCCTGAATGAGCACTAGTGCTTGCTCAGAAGAGGTAGTCGAGCATGTGGTATACTCTCATCCATGCAAGCACCCCTTTTCGTCCGTCCACTGACGGACAGCGAACGCGCTACCGTGACGGCGGGATTGCACTCTCCCGCTGCCTTCACCCTGCGCCGTTGCCAAATCCTCCTCGCTTCCGCACGGCAGGAACATGTCCCCGCGATTGCCCGCGCCCTCGGCTGCAACACCCAGACCATTCGCAACGCCATCCATGCCTTCAACCGGTCCGGGCTGGATGCCCTGACCGAGGGATCGTCCCGTCCGCATCGGCTCACCGCCGCCTTCGACGCAGCAGCGGCGGAACGCTTGCGCGCCCTCTTACACCAGTCGCCGCGTCGGTTCGACAAGCCGACGAGCGTCTGGACGCTCGACCTCGCGGCGGAGATGTGTGCCAGTGAAGGGATTACCGATGAGCAGGTCACGGGCGAGACGATCCGCGTCACGCTCAGGCGGCTCGGCGTGCGCTGGCAGCGGGCGAAACAGTGGATCACCAGCCCCGATCCGGGATATGCGCGAAAAAAAAGCGACGCGACCGACTGATCCGCTTGGCGATCACGCATCCCGACTGGACGCTTGGTTTCGAGGACGAGGTCTGGTGGAGTCGGGTAGCCCGACCACGACTGGCGAGTTGGACGGAGGAGGACGCCCCGCTGCGGTTGGTCGAGCAGACGGTGGCACGCCGCGATCCCGATCCGAAAGCGTTGGCCTGCTACGGACTGCTGGTGCGGCAGTGGGACGACGAGGGAAAGCGCGACGAACGGATGCTGCTGCGCTTCGTGGACGGTCGCCCGATCAGCGGGATGACGACGCACTTCCTCGATTGGTGCAGCGAACAGTTGGCGGCACAAGGGAAAACGGCGTTGTTGCTGGTGTGGGACAACGCCAGTTGGCATCTGAGCAAGCAGGTGCGGGGATGGATCAAGGAGCACAACCGGGCGGTCAAGGGCGGGGAGGCAGCAGTGCGGATCATCGTCTGCCCGCTGCCGAGCAAGAGTCCGTGGCTCAACCCGATCGAGCCGAAGTGGATGCACGGCAAGCGGTGGATCGTCGAACCGGCCCGGCTGCTGACGGCGGACGAGATCGCGGCACGGGTCTGTGCAAGTTTCGGCTGTGTTCATGAACCGCACCTAGCCATGATCGAAGAGGTCTCCTGATTGAGCACTAGCGAGCCTCAGTGTCGTGGACGGTGTGCGGACGGTCGTGTATCGCGGATCCGGGAACCGGCCGTTCACGAACGACGAGCGCGATTCTCCCAACGATGCCTTCGAAACTAGTGAGGAAGCCGAACAGTCGGTCGCGTAAGGGGAAGCAGGGATGCGGGTCACACGCGCGGAGCCAGCGAGGATTCAGTTGCTCACCTGCGGCGCGTGCCGCTACTGGCAGGAGACGATCAGTATCAACACAGACGGGCAACCACTAGTACACCGCCAGTGGGTTTTTGACA
>JBBSFO010000944.1:0-1626 GCA_038238655.1 Thermomicrobiales bacterium
ATGGTGGAAGCCCCACGGCGATGCCGACGCGGAACGCGCCCCGGAGCGGCTCGCCGAAGAAAGCAGCGATGCAAGTAGGCGGAGGTGGGTGGCGCCCACGCAACGAAATCGCCGATGAGTGGCTGGGGGTATGCCCCGGCAATGAGGGTGGTACCACGGGCGCGCTGCTCGTCCCTCCAACGTCTTGTGGGACGTAGGGAGGTGGCACGGAAGCAAGCGCCCGTTTTTTGTTTTCGGCATTTCGTCGTGTGCGCGAAGGAGCAAGCAGATGGAGCGGAAACCGGTGAAAAAGGTCGTGCTCGCCTACAGCGGCGGGCTTGACACGTCGTGCATCATCCCGTGGCTCAAAGAGAATTACGGGAACCCGGAGGTGATCGCCTTTTGCGCGAATCTTGGACAGGAAGAAGAACTAGATGGCCTCGAAGAAAAGGCGAAGCGCACCGGTGCCTCGAAATGCTACATCGAGGACCTACGCCACGAGCTCGTGACCGAGTATATCTGGCCGACGCTCAAGAGTGGCGCGATCTACGAGCGGAAATACCTGCTCGGCACCTCGTTCGCGCGCTATCCGGTCGCCAAACGGCAAGCGGAGATCGCCAAGATGGAGGGCGCGGACGCTGTCGCACATGGCTGCACTGGCAAGGGCAACGACCAGGTACGGTTCGAGTTGACCTTCAAGAGCGTGGACCCGAATCTGCGCGTCATCGTGCCGTGGCGCGAGTGGGAATTGAAGTCGCGCAAGGACGAGATTGATTACTGCCTCGAACGGCGCATCCCCGTCACGGCGACGCTGGACAAAATCTACAGCCACGACCGCAACCTCTGGCACCTCTCGTCCGAGGGCGGCGTCCTGGAAGACCCGTGGAACGAGCCACCGGAGGACATGTTCGAGATCACAAAGTCACCGGAAAACGCGCCGGACAAGCCGGTGTGTATCGAGATCGGCTTCGAGCAGGGCCTGCCCGTCTCGCTGGACGGTACGGCGATGGACCCGGTAGCCTTGATCTACAAACTGAATGAAATCGGTGGCGAGCATGGCATTGGCCGCGAAGATTTGGTCGAGAACCGGCTGGTCGGCATGAAGTCGCACGGCGTCTACGAAACGCCCGGCGGCACAATCCTCGTCACGGCGCATAAGGAACTGGAGAGCATCGTCCTCGACCGCGACACGATGCACGCCAAGGACGTGCTGGCGGGCCGGTTCGCGGAAGTCGTCTACAACGGCCAGTGGTTCACGCCGCTGCGCGAGGCGATGAGCGCCTTCTTCGATGTGACACAGAAGAACATGACCGGCATGGTGCGGCTGAAACTCTACAAGGGGAACATCATCATCGCCGGCCGCAAATCGCCGTATTCGCTCTATCGCGAAGACTTCGCGACCTTCGAGCAGGACGAGGTCTACAATCAGGCCGACAGCCTCGGCTTCATCAACCTCTTCGGCCTGCCGATCACCGTCCAGGCACTCCTGAAGCAGGAGCAGGCATTGGGTACGAACGGCAAGTAAGGTTTACCCATTCGGCGTATCCATCGGTGGCGACGGGCCGCAGCCCAACACGGTTCAGAATTAAGTGCGTAGGGGCGGGGGGCGGTCCGCCCGGGCCCGCTTGGCGGGGTCGGTGGTGGGCG
>JBBSFO010000945.1:0-1621 GCA_038238655.1 Thermomicrobiales bacterium
ATCCACAAGCGCTCGCGATGCGCCTGAGCGTGAACGGCGTCGTGCGGCAGGAAGCGTCCACTGCGGATATGATCTTCACCGTCGCGGAGACGATCGCTTTTTGCTCCCGGTTCATGACGCTCGAACCAGGCGATATCATCCTCACCGGTACCCCCTCCGGTGTCGGCGCGACGACGCAGACGTATCTGCAACCGGGCGACCGGATGGAGGCATGGATCGAGGGATTGGGCACGCTCGTCACGCCGGTCATCGCGGAGCCACGCGCATGACACGCTCCGTTGCCTTGATCGGCGCCGGCGGCATCGCACAGGATCACGCCGCCGCCTATGCCCGTATCCCGGGCGCGTGCGTCTCGCATGTCGTGGACACGGATGCTGGTCGCGCACAATCACTCGCAGCACGAATCGGGGCCACATGGTCTACCGACACGGCGGCGATTTTCGCCTCATCGGACGTTGACGCCGTGGACATCTGTACACCCTCTGAGACACACGCGGCGCTTGCCATTGCGGCGGCGGAGCGCGGCAAGGCGATCCATGTGGAGAAACCTGCGGCGCTCGCACTCGCCGATTTCGACGCGATGGTGGCTGCGACCGACCGGCACGGCGTTTCCCTGATGATCGGGCAGACGGCGCGTTTCCAGCCCGTTAACGCTGAGATCGCGCGAGAGATCGCGGCGGGGAGTATTGGGCGGCTGCGTATGCTGCATGTCACATGGTATGCGGGGCACGTCTGGGCGGACGGCTGGCGCGCGTGGCAACTCGACCCGGCGCGCTCCGGTGGCCATCCGGTGCACAACGGCATCCACGCACTCGATCTCGCCGTCTGGCTCTTCGGCTTGAAGCCGACGCGCGTCTTTACGCGCGGCTTCCGCACCTTCGCCCCGGAGATGGGCATCCCGGACAGTTTTCATATGACCGTCCGCTTCGATAACGGCGGCATAGCGCTGCTGGAGATTTCCTACGCGCTTCGCACGCGCGGCGATGCGTTCCGCCGCATCCTCGCGGTCGGCGAGTTGGGCAGCCTGAGCCACAGCACGGAGGAAGACCCGACCGTCTACAGTGACGGCATCCACATCCCTTCGCCCACTGTCGAGGATGCGATGTATCACCAACTGCGCCACTGGGTGGCGACGCTGGACGGCGATGAAGAGCCGATTGTGAAGACGTCGGAAGTTCGGAATGCATTGGCGGCGGCGCTCGCCGCCCAGGTATCGTTGGCGAGTGGCAGGGCGGTCACGATTGGGGAGGCGTCGCATGACTGATCACAATCCCCTCGGCCTGCTCGTCCTCAGCGCGGTGCGGCACGCCGCTAGTTACCTCCCGGTCTTCGTGGCGCACCCGGACACCGTCATCCGCGCCATCGTCGAGGAGCCGGAGGCACCGGCGTGGGCGCACAGCGACGCCCGCATCCTCGCCGAGCAGTACGGCGTCCCGGTGCTGCCCGACCCCGCAGATGCGCTGGCGCGCAGTGACGTTGACCTCGTCCTCGTCTGCTCGGAGCCGACACGCCACGCGCGACTTGCGGCGCAGGCGCTCCGGGCGGGGAAGCATGTCCTTGTAGACAAGCCGATGGCCGTCACACGCGACGAGTGCGCGCTGGTCGCGGAGGCGGCCGCACA
>JBBSFO010000946.1:0-1611 GCA_038238655.1 Thermomicrobiales bacterium
AACTGCAACTGGTGCTGTTCTTCGAGGGTATCCGCTCGGAACGACAACTGATGACGGTTGTCGCGGATCGCCTCAGCCTGCGGTGGTATCTCGGCTACGACCTTGATGAACGATTGCCCGACCATTCCAGTCTGACGAAGATCCGTGAGCGCTACGGGTTGCCCGTCTTCCGTCGCTTCTTCGAGACGATCACCGCGCGCTGCATAGCCGCAGGGCTCGTCTGGGGCGAGGAACTCTACGTCGATGCGACCAAGGTCGAGGCGAATGCTGCCCGTGGTTCGCTCGTCCCCCGCTTCGCCATCGAGCCGCACTTGCGCGGCCTCTTCACGCCGGACGAATCAGCCGAATCGGCGGTCATACCCGTGCGTGATGCAGCGTCGGCTCGGCGCACGGCGAGCCACCGACCGCGCTCCCCACACCCCTGTCCGAGGAGCAATGGACGGTCCTCGCTGACACGAACGCACAGCGCCACGATTGGCTGGCACAGGCGGGCAAACAGCGGCGCGAGGTCCAGAATCACCTTGTCCGCAAGCGCCTTGCCGATTACGTCATCAGCACCACCGACGCTGATGCGACCTTCATGCACCGTCCCGGCAGTAACACCCGACTCGGCTACCAGACGCATTACGTCGTTGATGGGGGGAAGGCACGGATCATCCTGCAAGCGCTGGTCGCACCCGCAGAGGTGATGGAGGGACAGCCGATGCGCGATCTCGTCTGGCACACCTGCTTCCGCTGGCATCTGCATCCCCGACAGGTCACCGCCGACACGGCCTATGCCGGGATCGAGAATATCATCGCGCTGGAAGATGCGGGGATTCACGCCTACATCCCGCTGCCTGGGCCAGACAAACGGCGGGTCGGATTCAGTCAGCAGGACTTTCGCTACGATCCCGTCGCCGATACGTATACCTGCCCGCAGGGAACGATATTGAAACGCCGCCAGCGGAAGCAGAAGGATCGCTCGATCCACTATCAAGCGCCCGCTGCGGTCTGCAATCAGTGTCCCTGCAAGGCGTGCTGCACGCCGAGCAAGGTCGGACGCACGGTGCAGCGCAGTCTGGATGAGGCATATCTCGACCGTGTCCGTGGCTACCATACGACTGCGGCGTACAAGAAAGCGATGCACAAACGCGGGGTCTGGGTCGAGCCGCTGTTTGCGGAAGCGAAGGGGTGGCACGGCTTACGCCGGTTTCGACTGCGCGGATTGCTCAAAGTGAACGGGGAAGCGTTGCTGACGGCGAGCGGGCAGAACCTCAAGCGACTCCTGAGTAAGCACGGTTGGGGACGGCGACCATATCCGGGAGGAGCGCTCGGACTAGTACATCTTGGCTGAAATAGATTTGCGTTGTAGGCTGGAAGGAGAACGGTGCGTCGCAGCGGTGCGCGCACAACGCCACACTAGCGGAGGAGCCAATGCCCGCCACACCGATCACCGTGACCGCTGCCGAACGGGCGGGCTTGGAAGCCCTCGTCCGCCGCCGCACGACTCCCCAGCAGATCGTCACGCGGGCGCGTATCGTGCTGGCTGCGGCAGCAGGGCAAACCAATGTCCAGATCGTTGAGCAGGTTGGACTGAGCCGCGAAAGCGTGCGGCTGTGGCGGGATCGC
>JBBSFO010000947.1:0-1610 GCA_038238655.1 Thermomicrobiales bacterium
GACGATCGAGATGGCGATCAAGGTTGGCACCGCCGTCACCAACCGTCGGATGATGTACTTCCCCATGGCGTCCGTATCCTTTTCCAATAAGCGCATCCACGAACGCGTTCGTTTCGCGCGACGGGCCCTTTTCGTGCGGTATTGGCACGGGAGTGTACGGGACGGAATGGGTGGCGTCAAGTGCCGTTGCCTGACATCCGTATATAACACGATTCGTTGCGGCATTTTCCCGGTGGTAGCAGGCGAGGAAGCCTGCTACCACCGACGCCTCTGGCGAGATGCACGAGCCGTAACCCGATGGCTAGGGCAGACGGCCCGACCGCATCAGAGACTCGGTGTAGTCATTCTCCTCGACTTGCCGGCGCAGTTCCTCGGGAGTCCGATGACGACCGGGCCAGACCCTGGGGGGCGTCACGCTCATGCGCAGTAGGAGGCGTGCGGTGAGGATCGCCGCCATTTGCAAACCACGGAGCGAAACTTTGTCCACCGTGTCCGCCTCGGTGTGGCCCCAGCCGCGCCCGATCATCCCTTGTCGGGCGTCGCGGCTGCTGAGTGTGCCGGCCGGGACGCCGGCGAGCGCGAACGGGAAATGATCGGAATGGCCGGCGAAGCGATCCGCGATATCGAATTTGTAGGCGAACGCATCCGCAAGACCGCCGAAGAAGGGGACGAGTTCGGGCGTGCCGGTCAGCGCCATCACCTCCGCGCCGCCGCCGCCCTGACCGGCCCCGTCGAGATTGAGCATGTAGCGCACGCGATCCAGTTCGTCCGCGTGCTGATCGCGGTGCGCCCACGCGCCGAACAGGCCAACTTCCTCGGCGGCGAAGGCAACGAAGCGGATACCGCGCACGAGTTGGCCGCGGACATTCGCCAGCGCACGCCCCGACTCCACGAGCGTGCAGGTGCCCGTGCCGTCGTCGCCCGCGCCATCGGCGATGTCGTGGGCGTCGTAATGCGCGCCGGTGATGATAAATTCGTCGGTCGAGCCGTCGCCGGGCAGTTCGCCGACGACGTTATTGGTCGTGACGCGCTGACTTGTACCGCTGTCGGTGATGTGCAGCGTCGGGCGGTCGCCGTGCTTCGCGAGGCGGAGGATGGCGTTGCCCGTTTCCCACGAAACGCCGATGCCGGGGATCGGCGCCTTCGGAAAGAGGCTGCCGGTGATCCGCAGTTGCCCGGGATTCTGGTTAATGAAGATGAAGCCGGACGCGCCCGCTGCAATCGCCCAGCGGTATTTATCCGTGCGGTGGCTGACTTTCTTCGCCGTCAGCCAGTTGCCGGTTTCCGCCGCGCAGACGGCGATCTTCCCCTTGACAGCGCCGCCGAGGCGGTCGAAATCTTCCTGCTCGCCGCCGCCGCAATCAATCATCTCGGCGGTCAGGTCGCACGCGGGGCTGTAAGGCAGGGCGAGCGTCGAGAACTCGCGCTCGACGGGCGCGGTCATGCGGAGCGTCGTCGCGCCGCGCGTCCACGCAGTGATCTCGAAAGGCTCCAAATGGACATTCTCCAGGCCGTTGGCGCGCATCGCCGCCGCGATCGCGTCTGCCGCCTTGCGCTCGCTCGGGCTGCCCGCGAACCGGTTGCCGCAGACATCGCAGAGGTGCAGCAGC
>JBBSFO010000948.1:0-1605 GCA_038238655.1 Thermomicrobiales bacterium
GACGGGCATACCGCCAATCATCCCGGAAAGCGTCGTTTTGGGAGTGTTGAAGTCGCCATGGGCGTCGAACCAGACGAGGCCGATCTTCGCGGTCGCCCCATACCGCTTCTCGAACCCGGCGAGCACGCCGACGAGCGCATTGCAGTTGCTCCCTGTCACCAATACGTTGCCTTCTTCCCGCAATGCTATTGCCACTTCTGCCGCAATATTTGCCCCGAGGTGCGCGATCGCCGTCACAGCATCGTCGCTGCGTGTGGTCGGCGGCGGGATGGCGACCGGGCCAGTCAGTTCGATACCCGTGCCGCGCAACTGCTCGTACAGCCCTTCGCGCACAAAGGCGGCAGGCGCCTCATCATATCCCGAGGGCTTGTCGTATGGCGGAACCGTGATCGCACGCAATCGCATACCGTTACTCCCTTCCTGGTATTCGTCGCACAGGCTGGAAATCTGCCCAGAGGACGCTCGGCCACTATGTTACTCGTCGAGGCCCAATGTCTGCCACGCCACGCGATGTTCCGCGACATAGATCGCGCGGAGCGTGTCGGTGAGCATTCCGCGTTCCGTGAGGACGGTGATGCGATCCGCCGGTGTCCGGTCGAACGCGGGATTGCGGACGGTGATGCCGGGCGGTGGATCAGCCCACACCTCCCCCGGATCATTCTCTTCGTCCATATCTGTTGGTCGGTCGTAGGGCGCGATCTTGACTGTATGCGTGAGAGCATAGATTGGTTTCCCGCAGTCACGTGCCAGCAAAGCAAGGGTTGCGGTACCCATATGATTATAGACCGCCCCGTCTGGCGCGACCGTATCCGCGCCGACGAGCGCCGCGTCTACCTCCCTCACCCACCGGCCCATCTGCGCCTCGGTGATGACGATGACGGGTATCCCAGCGGCCGCGAGGATGCGGGCGAGGCCCTTGCCGTCGCTAACTGGTCGCCCTTCGGGGATAATCACGAGGCGGAGACGATCTTTGCAGGCGAGGAGCGCTTTTCGGGTTGAGGAAGAGTGGCTATAGGTGAGGATAGCTTCAGGGATATGTCTCTCAGCACTGGCATTCAAACGCTCAGTATCCGCAATCCATTGTTGGCGAAGCGCTTCGGCATGTTCCGGTAACGTCCTTCGATCCACCGTGCCCGCAGCAACAGGTGCGAGAATCAGCGCGACCGCATTGCCGATCGCCGCCATGCTCGGACGAGCCATGACGAGGTCCCGCGCGACTTGCCGTACGTCGCGCTCCGGATGCGCGGCAAGGAGATCTACGGCAAACTCGACTGCACGCAAGGCCAGTTCCATCGCGCCCTGCACCCGATCTGCCCGGAGCGCTCGCGCGGCATCGCGTACGCTATCATTGGACATTTGCTGCGTGGCCTCCCCTTTACTTTGTGCGTGGTCATCTTACGGGATATGTTTATCACTCGTCTCAACTGCTGCCGAGTGTATCATGTCAGAGCATCCTATCCCCCGCTTCTTCCAAACAAGGAAGGGTGAACGAAGGAGTGTCAACGGAATGACCGTCCCCATTTTCGATTTCGATTCGTCCGCATACCGCTATCTTACAGCACACCGCGTTGCCCATCTCACAACGGTTGATGCCGCCGGTCATCC
>JBBSFO010000949.1:0-1604 GCA_038238655.1 Thermomicrobiales bacterium
GCGGAGCGGATCCTTTTGGCGGCGAGACATGGGCATCCTCCGGGCATACGACGAGCATCGTGCATCCCCGGTGTACACCTGCCCTTCCACTATGGCAATGCCCAAACCAATCGACCCACTAGTGGTCTGTCACAGGACGTTTGATATATAGGTCGTGCGGCGGTATGCTCCATTCCATCGTTCCCGCAGGGGCGGGGAATCGCCGACGGAGCCGACCGCGATGCCAGCCAAACGATACCACGTTCTCCTGACCGGCGACGAACGTGCCCGCTTGCAGCAGATGCTCAAGAGCGGGACGACTGCCGCGCGCACCCTTACCCATGCCCGCATCCTCCTCAAAGCGGACGAAGGACCGGGCGGGCCGCACGAGCGCGACGCAGCGATTGCCATCGCCATCGAAGTGAGCGAACCGACCGTCGCACGCGTGCGCACGCGCTGTGCGACCGAGGGGGTCGCGGCCGCGCTCGTCCATCGCCCGCCCCGTGCCACCCCACCGCGCACGCTCGACGGCGCGCAGGAAGCCCATCTGATCGCCCTCGCCTGTAGCACCCCGCCCGCAGGCCATGCTCGCTGGACGTTGCGCCTGCTGGCAGGACGGTTCGTCACCCTCGATTGCGGTGAACCCATTTCCCACGAGTTGGTGCGCCGCACGCTCAAAAAAACGCGCTCAAGCCCTGGTTGAAAGCGCGCTGGTGCATCCCGCCCAAAGCGAATGCCGACTTCGTCTGGCACATGGAGGACGTGCTCGCGGTCTATCAGCGTCCCTACGATCCGCGTTTCCCCCAGGTCTGCATGGATGAGGCGAGCAAACAGTTGCTCGATCAAGTCACGACCCCCCTGCCGCTCGCGCCGGGACAGCCAGAACGCGAAGACTACGAATACGTGCGTGGCGGGACGGCGAACCTCTTCATCCTCTGCGAGCCGTTGCGCGGCTGGCGACACCTCACGGTGACGGCCCACCGCACCAAAGTGGACTGGGCGCACTGCATCAAGGCACTCGTCGATCACCATTACCCGGATGCCGAGAAGATCGTGCTGGTGCTGGACAACCTCAATACACACACGCCCGCGTCGCTCTACGAAGCCTTCCCGCCCGCCGAAGCGCGCCGGATCGCGGAACGACTGGAGATCCATTACACGCCGAAGCACGGTAGTTGGCTCAATATCGCGGAGATCGAGTTGAGCGTCCTGGGGCGGCAATGTTTGGATCGCCGCATCCCCGATGACATAACCTTGATGCGGGAGGTGGCGGCGTGGGAAGATGGACGCAACGGCGCGGATGCGATCATCAACTGGCGCTTCACGACAGCGGATGCACGGATCAAACTCAAGCACCTCTATCCTTCAATGCAATCGTGACAGACCACTAGTACATCGCCATAACGCCCTTCCTTTTTGCCGCCTCATGTGTTTGCATGAGGCGGCATCGTGTTTTATGATTTATGTGGATAAACATGCACAGGTCAGGCACCGAAATGATGCGAGCAGATGGAGGGGAGATGGCGAGCGCGACAATCGAGGAATATCTGGAGATGGTCTACCGCCTCGACCAGAAAGGCGGACCGGTGATCGGAGCGCGGCTCGCGGAGGCGGTCGGCGTCTCC
>JBBSFO010000950.1:0-1598 GCA_038238655.1 Thermomicrobiales bacterium
AGAGCCGGTCGCGCGCCGGTTCCGATGCCGGGACGGGCAGGCTGCGCCATCGCTGGAAACGATCCATCCCCGGCAAATTCGGCAGGAAACCGCTCGGCTCGGCGAGCGGCGTGCCGAGACGCGCGGCGAGGCGCGCAGCCTTGTCGAAGAGCGTCGGGCTGGACCAGAGTTCGAGCGCCGCCCGCTTGTACCATGGTAGGCCGTACGCCTCGACCGTCCGGTGGCGCACTTCGAGTATCTGCTGGGGTAGCGGGATGCCGACCGGGCAGACGGTCGCGCAGGCATTGCACGAAACGCAGAGCGACTGCGGACCGGCGGCGTTCTCCCAGCCGTTGTGGAACCCGGTATTCACCAGGCCGATTGCGCCCGAGTAGATGTAGCCGAAGGCATGACCGCCGACGACCTGATAGGGCGGGCAGACATCCGCGCACGCGCCGCAGCGGATGCAGCGGAGGGCGTCGTCGAAGACCGCATCGAAGCGCATTGCGCTCCGCCCGTTGTCCACGAAGACGTAGTGCATCTCCTTGCCCGGTCGGTCGGGGCCGGTGACGAAGGTCGTGTAGGCCGAGATCGCCTGCCCGGTGGCGGAGCGGGCGAGCAGGCGCAGTTGGAGCATCGCGTCCGCCGTTGTCGGCAGTAATTTCTCGTAGCCGACGACGACGACATGGACATCGGGGATCGAGGTGACGAGTTCCGCGTTGCCCTCGTTCGTGACGAGCATCATCGCGCCCGTCTCGGCGACCAGCGCATTGGCACCCGAAATCCCCAGCCGCGCGGCGAGGAAATCCTGCCGGAGCGTGCGCCGCGCCGCCGCTACCTGCCCGGAAATATCGTCCGGATCGAGCGTTTCGCCCGTCGCGGCGGAAAGGAGGCGGGCCGTATCGTGGCGATCCATGTGGATGGCGGGCGCGATGATGTGCGAGGGACGATCCTTGTCCAGTTGCACGAGCCATTCGCCGAGGTCGGTTTCAACGATGCCGATGCCGCGCGCTTCGAGATACGGGCCGAGGCCGATCTCCTCTGTCACCATGGACTTCGACTTGGTCAACCGCGTGATGCCGTGGCGCGCGCAGAGATCAGCGATGTAGCGGTTCGCGTCCTCGGCGCTCGCGCTCTCGAAGACGGTCGCTCCGCTCCGCTCGGCCATCGCCTTGAATTGGGCGAAATAGGTCTCCTGATCGGCGATCACCAAGTCCTTAACAGCTGCAAGCCGGTCACGCAGTTCCTCGAAGGTGTGGCCGGATTGTTCTAACTCGATGCCGGCGTCCGCCACTTCCGCGCCGGTGCTCTCGAATGTTCCGGTAGGCGCAGGCCCTTCGCCATAGGTTTCGCCCATCCCCTCGCTGTCGGCATAGTCGGCGAAACTCGTGTCGCGCCCGTTACGCCAGGTGCGCTGGAAGCGGAGCAGTCCGGCGCGCATCCGGTCATTCGCGAGCGCTTCGCGATACCGCTCTGCGAACGGCGCGGGTGGATGGTGGTCGGCGGTCGCACCGCGCGGCTTGCGGCGTTCATCCGGCGGCGTCAGCGCCTGCCGGACGCGCGCGACACCGAGCGTCGCGGCGATTCCTGCACCGAGCGCCAGCCAACCGCGATGTCGC
>JBBSFO010000951.1:0-1597 GCA_038238655.1 Thermomicrobiales bacterium
CGTCTGTTTGCCGCGCTTGCCGAGCGCATCGCAGCGGTGACGGGATGGCGCGCGACAGCGCTCTGGCCGTATGCCTCGAAGCGTGTTTTCGGCATCCCCGCGTTTGCCTCGCTCACCCGACGAGCGACCGCACGGTACGCCGCGTACCTCGCCACGTCCATCCGGGCAGATATCGCATCCGATCCGCTCCAGCAGGGTGAAACGGTCGCACTCGTGGCGTACAGTGGCGGCGTTCCAATCGCGCAGACCGCCGCAACGCTGCTGCGGCCCTCGATCCCTGTTGGCGCATTCGTCTTCGTCGGGCCGGCGCTCGTCCCGTCGAAGGTGCCGCCCGACTGGGCAGGGAACGGCTCGATCGGTTGCGTGCTCGGCGAACACGATTGGGTTCAGGGCGTTTTTCCGCGCCTTCCGCGTCCATGGCAGAGCGCCATGCATCCGAAGACCGACGCACGCCTGCGCGCGGCACTCCCAACTGCGACGCGCTATCGTACCTTGCCGTGCGACCACTGGCCGGGCTACTTTACGGCGGAAATGTGGCCACCGCTCGTCACTGCCGTGTGTGATCTAATGCGGCCCGCAGCCGTTCCCGGATAATGGGGAGTGGCGCGGCAATGGCGACGATCTTTTCCCGGCCCCGCTTGCCGCGCACGAGCGTAATACTCCGTTTCGGCACGCCGATCAGATCGGCAAGAAACGCGACGAGTGCCGCGTTCGCCGCACCCTCAACTGGGGGCGCGGTCAGACGAATGCGCAATGCGCCTGTCTCGGTGATGCCGTCGAGGGCATTCCGGTCAGCGCTCGGCACGACGCGGATTGCCAATCGCACCACATCATTGTTCCCTGTCAACGTCGGGTCGCCCGATTAGGTGAAGGCGACCGGCTCGGAGACGATTTCCGCCTCGTAGCCGTCCGGCGTCGCGATAAAGGCCAGCCAGTTGCCGTTGAGGTTCGACGTGCGTGCCACCTCGACCATGTCGCGCAGTTCGCCCTCGCGCGGTTTCCACCCTGGCCAGATGAAGGCGTAGTGGACGAAGCCCGGTCGCGGTGCGGGTTGCCCGGCGCGCGGCGCGAAGAGTTCGACGCGGTACAACCCGTCGCCCCGGTCAATCATCGCGATCCGTCGGCCACCAAGATCAACAACCTCTGCGTTGCGTGCGTTTTCCTTGTATTTCGCCAACAGTTGCTCGAAGGTGGAGGTCGTCGCGGCCTGTACGCCGATGTGATCGAGTGTGGATGCCACTTCTTCCGGGATGCCCAAGCCGACGAGGAACGCCTGATGCTGGCGTAGGCGCTCGGTGTTGACGCTACCGTCGAGGTCAATGTACCCCTCACGTTCGAGGGCTTCGTCCTGCTCATCCGTGTGTGCTAACATCGTGAACCTCCTCAATCGCGGTGATAGGAATCGAGATCGGCGCCATACCATATGCAGGCATGCGTGCGAGTGTTTGGATGACCTCCAACAACTGGCTTGCGGGGGCAATAGGTCGGCCGAGTTGCTGCGAAAGGCCGGGCAAAGTCATGTCGTCAACCGTCAGGATGCCGCGCTCATCGAACATCGAGCGGGGAAGAAAGAGCGGCGCGTCGGAGCGGTCGTCGC
>JBBSFO010000952.1:0-1590 GCA_038238655.1 Thermomicrobiales bacterium
CGGGCGTTCCTGTCCCCGTCGTACGGCGAGAAAGTTGATCAAGCGCCACATGGCCAGACTTCCCATCGGTGAACCGCCAAGAACCGCGTGGCCACGCCTTCAGCGCGCGGGCGAGCGGGTCATCGGAACGTTTTGTGATCGCCGCCGCTTCGTCCCATGCCGTTACGTCGTGCGGCAGCTGGTTGATCGGTGATCGCCAGCAGTGAATGCTTGAGCAACTCAGGCTTCTTCAAGCTCAATTGGCTGTTGATCAAGCCATGGAGCGGGTCATCCTCCGCGGGCGCCATGAGGCGGCGGGAGTCATCGCCCTGCCGCGGGAGAAGGTCCTCTGCCGAATTGACTTCCTCGAAGTGCAAACGACTGCTTCGCCCCCGCCGGGCGCCGAGCGATCAATGAAGAACGCTTTCTTGGGCGTTTCGCCGAGTGGTCACAAGAAGGACAACCAGAGGCGCCGAAGCGCCCAGGTCCGTCGGTCCGATTCTCGGTCTCGGGTTGATCGAACCCTAGACTCTGCTTCTACAAAAGATTCGGAAGAAGCCCAGGAGAGGAATATTCCAAAATCGCCGCTAGTTAGTCGACGCTACGGCTGAAGACGACGAGCTAGTTGGGGTGACTGATGGGGCTCGAACTCACGACAACTGGAATCACAATCCCCGTCGCAACCTAGCATTGGCGCGGGTTTCAGCGAGATTTTTGAAATATTCGCTGCAGAATTGAGCACGCCCTGGCGCGGGTTACGGCCCTCTCGTTCCATCGCCCGGGTGACGGCTCAGGGAACGCGTGCGGCAGCCCCCTTATGACTACGCCGTGCGTCGATTCGGGGTGTTTCCAACGTTATTGTCGGTTCCGGCAGAAGCGGCGATGAGCCCATGCCAACGACTGCTCCCGCAGGCAGGGAACTGGCACTCTCGCCACCCTTAGCTGTCGTTCACGGGTTCACGGGCCTAGGTAAGGAGCATTCGCCACAGCAGTTTCAAGGGTTGCGCGTCGCTCGCTCGACCGGGAACGTCTATCGCGGCAACGGCCGCCAGCAGCTGCGGTGAGGGCAACCCGCACGAGGCGCCGCACCGACCACGCCACCGGCATCGATCGCTTTCGGTGCACCCCTCAATTGACGTTGATGACGCGCAGCCCCATGAGCTTGCCACCAACCTTGTCGAGGATCTGGATGGTCGTCTGGCGCGGCTTGAAGCCGCGGGGCAAGGGCAGACTGCCGCGCACCGTGTCGTAGAGCCCGAGCGAGACCGGCACCGGGGCCAGCGCCACCGTGTCGGCGGCGCGACCGGACCCGCCGGCGACGACGAGCTGCATCACGCCGCCGAACGGATTCGCGCCGGCGCGCTCTCGTGAGAGCACGACGTTGTAGGCTAGCGTATCGCCGTGCACCTCGAAGCGCGCGGCACGCACGGCCACCGGCCCGTTACGCGGATCGGGCGGCAGTGACGCGACGAGCGACACGATGTCCTGCCGCAGTCGCTGCACGGTCTCGCCCTGCACACCCACTTCCGATGCCAGGCGCTTGTTCTCGTCGAGCGTGTCGCGCAGCCGCCTGGAGGTCGCGGTGAGCTCCGCCTGCAGACGCTGCCGTTC
>JBBSFO010000953.1:0-1586 GCA_038238655.1 Thermomicrobiales bacterium
GTGCCCCCTCCTGAGATAGGGGAGGGGGCTGACAGATTCGGGAATTACGCGTTCGACGCAGCCGCGAGCATTTCTTCGTCCGCCGGGTAGTCGGCGTAGCGCTCGGCGCTGTCGAGGCGGGGCGCGCCCAGCCAGCGCTCGGTGTCCATCGCGGCGCGGCAGCCGTCGCCCGCCGCCGTGATCGCCTGGCGGTAGTGGTGATCCCAGACATCGCCCGCGACGAACAAACCCGGCACGACCGTCTGCGTCGAGTTCGGCATCCGCACCGCCGTCCCGTACTCGGAAAGCGGGATAACGCCCTCCACGAGGCGCACGGTCGGGTTGTGGCCGATGGCGACGAAGACGCCGTCCGCCGGGATCGTTTCTTCCGTGCCGTCCGGCTTCTGCACCGTCAGGCCCGTGACTTTCTTGTCACCCTCGACATTGAGCGGGATGCGTTCGAGCGCGAACGAGACATTCGGTTGTTCCTTGACGCGATTGACCATCGCCGCAGTCGCACGCAGGTGCTCGCGCCGGTGGACGACCGTGACATGATTGACGAGCTTGGCGAGATGCAGCGTTTCTTCCATCGCGGTATCGCCGCCGCCGACAATGATGACGTTCTTGCCTCGGAAGAACGCGCCGTCGCACGTCGCGCAGGACGAAACGCCGCCCGCGCGCAGCCGCTCCTCGTTCGGGATGCCGAGCCACTTCGGCTCCGACCCCGTCGCGAGGATCACCGCTCGCGCGATGATCTCTTCGCCGTTCATCGTCTTGATCGTATGGGGCGGATGCGTGCCAGGGATCAGTTCTTCCACCTCGTCATCGAGGACGACGGCGCCCTGCGCCTCCGCCTGCTCGCGCATCTTCTGCATCAGTTCGGGGCCTTCGACGCCCTCCGGGAAACCGGGATAGTTGTCCACGCGGCCCGTGAACATCAGTTGCCCGCCCCAGGCGTACCCCGCGATGACGTGCGCCGTTAACCCCGCGCGCACGGCATAAATCGCCGCCGTTAGACCCGCAGGGCCACTGCCGATAATCGCCATGTCCGTGTTGATCGTCGCCACACCAAGCCTCCTCATCGCTGCGGTCCGGCGCAACCGCCCCCGCACCCCGCCGTATCCTGTTCCTACTACAGTACAACACCCAGCCATTCCCGTCATTCCCCGGAGAGGCCGGGAGCGACGGGGCTGAAACCAAAAGAACCGCAGAGGCCGCAGAGAAGATCCTTTATCTCTCTGTGTCCTCTGTGTCCTCTGCGCTCTGCGCTCATCCCCGTTTTCAGCCTTATCCTGCTTGGTGTTTGAGGATGTGGGGCATGAGTTGGGCGATGCGGGCCATGAAGGCGACATCGTGGACGCGGATGATGTTCGCGCCCTGCGCGATGCCATAGGTCACCGCTGCTGCCGTTTCGGGCAGGAGGTCGTGGACGGTGCGGCCTATTGTATCGGATAGATAATTCTTGCGGCTCGTCGCGAGCAGGATCGGCAGGCCGAAGGAGCGTAACTCGGAGAAGCGCTGCATCACTTCGAGATCGTGCGCCGCTTCCTTGCCGAAGCCGAGGCCGGGGTCAATGACGATCTTTTCCCGCGCCACGCCGATCCCGA
>JBBSFO010000954.1:0-1575 GCA_038238655.1 Thermomicrobiales bacterium
GCAAGCGGACCTGCGCCACCCGCGATCAGATTCACCGCCGCGAACTGCGCCGACCCCGCATGGACAAGCAGCGACATGCCGACGATCTCCGGCCCGGACAGCCCCGCCGCCCGCGCCGTCACTGCGTAAACGATGCCGAAGAGCGCCGCACCCGGCCAGAACGGCAGCGTCGCTAATGCGCCCGCCCACCACTCCCGGCGCGGTCGTTGTCGCACGTCGCCAATGGTCGTTGCACCGAGGTGTTGCCCGCCCATTCTGTCTCCTTGTTTCCAGCGCAGGGATGACACGATTCGCCGGAGAAAGCCGAATAATAACCGGCGAAATCATCTTTAACAGTTATATCGTAGACGCGTGCGGGTAGCTTGTCAAGGCACATGTGTCGGTTCGCAGTATCTCAGGGGAGCGACACTATCCCTTCCAGAACCGGGACAGCGCTGCCGCCGACCTCGATGTCCGTCACCGCGCCCGCTTCGGTGGAGACGGCGATATGGATGAAACTCTGGCGACCCATTTTCGTCCCTTGCTCGCTGACGATCCGCACCGTTCTCTCGGCTGCGACGATGCCGTGCCGGACGAGATACGCACCGAGCGGGCCGCTCGCGCTACCCGTCGCAGGGTCTTCCGGGATGCCGGAGGTGTGCGGCGCGAACATGCGCGCGTACACATGTTCGTCGGTGGCGTTCGGGTGGAAGTCAGGCGCGAAAATGAAGACGCCGACCGCAGTCATGTCCGAGAAACAGCGCAGGATTGCCGCAACATCGAGCGCCGCCCGATCCACCGCCGCCCGGTCTTTGAGCGGGATATAGAGAAAGGCTGATCCCGTCGTGCCCGTTTGAATCGGCGCGCCGGGGAGCAAATCGCTTTCCGTCAATCCGAGAGCGGCAGCGAAGTCGGCACGCGGTGCGAGCGGTGGCCCGAAGGTCGCCTCGCCGTGTCGCATCCAGAGGAAATCGGGGGCGGCAGGATCGCCTTCCAAGCGCACCGGCACCGGTCCGACGCCTTCTTCGAGCGTCAGTGTCCGCGCCCCGGCGGGCAGCATTCCGCGTGTCGCGAGCACGAAACTCGTGCCAATCGTCGGGTGTCCCGCAAAGGCGAGTTCGCGTCGCGGCGTGAAGATGCGCACGCGCGCGTCGCACTCGGGCCGCGTCGGCGGCAGCACAAACGTCGTTTCCGACAGATTCATCTCCCCCGCAATCGCCGCCATCTCACCGTCCGTCAGCCCTCGTCCATCGAGCACGACCGCCAGCGGATTCCCGCCAAACACCCGATCCGTGAACACATCCACCTGCACAAACCGGTACTCACGTGTCATCACTCACTCCTTTCTGAAACCGGGGAGAACCGCAGAGGCGCAGAGAGCGCAGAGAGGGAAGAGGAGAGAAGAAGAAAGAATGGGGATCGTCTGAGATTGACACGGCAAGGTGAATCCTTCTTTCTCTTTCTTTGCGCCCTTTGCGCTCTTTGCACCTTGGCGGTTCAAAGGGTTTCTCTCCGTTGAATGTGCATAAACATACCGTTCTTGGGGCGCAAGGTGACGAGGGGGGCGACTTCGATTTGCTGACCGGGGACGAGGGC
>JBBSFO010000955.1:0-1564 GCA_038238655.1 Thermomicrobiales bacterium
GCGCCGCAGGTCTACGGGCTGGCGAACGACCACGAGCGATTCTTCTTTTTCTGCCGCGCCGCGCTGCAATGGTGTACCGAAACCGGCTGGCGACCAGACGTCGTGCATTGCCACGATTGGCATACCGCCGTCGCCGTCCACTGGTTACGCTACACGATGCAATGGGATCGCTTCTGGGACCGCACCGCGACGGTCTTCACGATCCACAACCTCGCCTATCAGGGCGTCTTCGGCGGCGATTACCTGCTCGGCCTTGGGGACATCAACGGCACACAAATGCTCCCGATCGAGTACGCCCGCTTCGGCGGCGCAGCGAACCCGATGGCGCGGGGTATCGTCGAATCTGATCGGGTAAACACCGTCAGCCCGACGTATCACGACGAAATTCGCACGCCGGAAAGCGGCGAAATGCTCGATACGATTCTGCGCGAGCGCGGCGATGGCTTCGTCGGCATCCTCAACGGTATTGACGAGGAGATCTGGAACCCCGCGACTGATCCGGCGGTTGCCGCCCCGTACGATGCGGGGAATCGCACGGTGAAGGCGCGAAACAAAGCCGCCCTCCAACACGATCTTGGCCTCGACGCCGATCCACGCGCGCCGCTGATCGGTGTCGTTTCGCGGCTCGTGGAACAAAAAGGATTCGATCTCGTCGCGGAGATCGCCGGGCGCATCGTAGATCAAGGCGCGCAACTCGTCGTCCTCGGAACCGGCGACCCGGCGATTGAGAATGAATTCCAACGGGTCGCGGCGGAGCGACCGAACCGGGTCGCCGTGCGCCTCGGCTTCGACGCCCATCAGGCATCCCGCATCTATGCCGGGAGCGATCTCTTTTTGATGCCGTCGCGGTTCGAGCCGTGTGGACTGGGGCAGATGATCGCGATGCGTTATGGTACAATCCCGATTGTCCGGCGAACCGGGGGCCTTGCCGACACGGTGACGGACTATGACCCTCTCGCGCATGCGGGGACGGGTTTTCTTTTTGACGCGTACGACGCCGGGGCATGTTTTGGGGCGGTCATGTGGGCGCTCGACATGTACCGCGACCCGGCGGCATGGGATATGCTGATGGCGAACGCGATGGCGCGCGACTTTTCGTGGGCGGCATCGGCGCGCCAGTATATGACACTCTATGAATGGGCGGTTGCGGCACGTCACAATCCCGGCGTCTGAGCGTTGAAACGATTGGCATCGGGAATGCGAACGACTTTACGCACCTGCTATACTGCGGTAGGGGAGAGAAAAAGGAGAATGGGACGGGTATGAACGGAGTTGCTGTAGATCAGCGCGAAATCGTCGCGCTCGATGAGATCGTTGCCACATTGCCGGATGAGGATCGCGCATTATTCGATCGCTTGTTCCATTTAAGTAGCACCGTCGGCGAACTCAATCCGCCACAAACGATGCACCGGTGGATCGAAAAATACTTCGGCTCGGTAGACGCTGTCCGCCGTCAGAAGGTCGTCAAGGTCACGAATCGCTGGACGCTGGAAAGCAGCCTCTTCAACGAACTGCGCGCGCACCGGCCCCTGGAGGCGCGCATCCCGTCCGCCCTCGCCGAGGA
>JBBSFO010000956.1:0-1560 GCA_038238655.1 Thermomicrobiales bacterium
AGTGGTATCATCAGTTCCATAGGAGCCTCTTTTCTGCAATGGGTGTCAGCCAGTGCGGGAAAGTATGGCTCCTTTTCCTCCCTCGGCAACCGATCACCTATGAGACGCTTCCCCAAGCGTGCAACAGCGCAGAATACCACATCTGTGATGGGCATGGCAGTGGCGCCTTTTGTCAAATCAGGGCGTATGCATTCTCGCCATGCCAGGGAGTAGGATTCCCCGACAGCGAGAACGCATGTGCCCTGTGCATTCACGGCAACGGCGTACTCCTGAAGCGGGAGGTCTGCTACACTCCTCGCTGACCTCACACACAGCTCTGAGGGGATGCGCGTCCCGCTCAAACAGTAATGGCACTATGATACGCTACCTCCCGCTCAGTCCTCAGTCCTTCCCGAAGGGAGCGCACCGTGAGCTTTGATGTGATCGTCGTTGGCGCCGGATCAGCGGGATGCGTGCTCGCCGCGCGGTTGAGCGAGGACCCGAATCGCTCCGTGCTCCTGCTCGAAGCCGGACCGGACTATGCAGACGCTGCTACCCTCCCTGCCGAGATCGCCAACGGCCACATGCCTGCCTTCACCCATGATTGGGGATATGTCAGCGAACCGTTTCTCGACGGGCGAACGACGAACACGAATCGAGGGAAATTGGTCGGCGGCTGCTCGGCGACCAATGGCACGGCGGCGTTACGCGGTCATTCGCGCGACTACGATGAATGGGTCGCGCTCGGCAACCCCGGCTGGTCCTTCGCGGAGATACTACCCTTCTTCCGTCTCCTCGAACGGGACGGAGATTTCGCGACCGACTGGCACGGGCAGGACGGCCCCCTGCCGATCCGCCGGTACGCGCCGACGGAGCGCACGCCGCTCCATCGAGCGGTGCTGGACGCCGCGCCGGAGGCCGGGTTCGCGCGTATTGACGATCTCAACGCACCGGATGCGATGGGCGCGGGGCCACTGCCTGTCAATGTCGTGGACGGTGTGCGGCAGAGTGGCACGCTCACCTATCTCGCCCCGGCGCGGATGCGCGCGAATCTAACGATTCGCAGCGGTGTCCTGGTTGATCGCGTACGTTTCGAAGGGACGCGTGCGGTCGGTGTGCAGCTCGCCAATCCAGCGGAGTATATCGCCGCCGGTCACGTCATCATCGCGGCGGGCGCGTACGGCAGCCCCGCACTCCTGATGCGCTCCGGCATTGGCACTGCTGCCGATCTCGCACCGCTCGGTATTCGCGTGCGTGCCGACCGACCGGGCGTCGGGCAGAACCTCAGCGATCATCCACTGCTCAATCTCCAGTTCGCCGCGCCGCCCGTATCACCGGAGGGCGCACCCTTCTTCCAAACGGCAATCACCCTGAAGAGTTCGCCCGACATCGAGGCGTACGACCTGCATATCTATCCGATGTCCACCTTCCCGTGGGCGGTGCCGGAAAGCCCGACCGGTGCGGCATGCACGCTCTTCGTTTCGCTGCTCAAGCCGCACTCGCGGGGCTGGGTGCGCCTCCGCTCTGCCGACCCGGATGTCGCACCGCGCATCAACCTCGGCTACTTCACCCATCCGGACG
>JBBSFO010000957.1:0-1557 GCA_038238655.1 Thermomicrobiales bacterium
CCGATCCCCGGTCGGTACCGCCACAAGGGAGCGATCAGCGCGGATGGGACGGTCGCGGTGGTCGACCTAGTGCGTGCGCAGAAGAGGTAGTCGAGCATGTGGTATACTCTCTGGCATGCAAACACCACTCTTTGTCCGCCCTCTGACGGCTACTGAACGCGCTACCTTGACCACCGGGTTGCATTCCCCCGCTGCTTTCACCTTGCGGCGTTGCCAAATCCTCCTCGCTTCCGCGCGGCAGGAACATGTCCCCGCGATTGCCCGTGCCCTCGGCTGCGATACCCAGACCGTCCGTAATGCGATCCATACCTTCAACCGGTCCGGGTTGGACGCCCTCGTGGAGGGATCCTCCCGCCCCCACCGGATCGCCGTCGCCTTCGATGATGCCGCTGCCGCACGACTGCGTGCGCTCGCCCACCAATCGCCGCGACTCTTCGACCAACCGACCAGCGTCTGGACGCTCGACCTGCTTGCCGATGTCTGCGTCGCCCAAGCGATCACGCCACAGCGGGTGACGGGCGAGACGATTCGGGTGACGCTCAAACGGGTGGGAGTGCGCTGGCAGCGCGCGAAAGGATGGATCACCAGCCCCGACCCGGCATATGCCCGCAAAAAAGGGGACGTGATCGCCTGATCCGGCTGGCGCAGGCACGCCCCGACTGGGCGCTCGGCTTCCTCGACGAGGTCTGGTGGAGCCGGGTGGCACGACCGAGGATGGCGAGTTGGGCGGACGAAAACGCCCCGCTGCGGCTGGTCGAGCAGACGGTGGCGCGCACCGATCCCGACCCGAAAGCATTGGCGTGTTACGGGTTGCTGATGCGGGCATGGAAGGCCGCCGGGAAGCGGGAGGAGGAGATGCTGCTGCGCTTCGTGGATGGACGCCCCGTGAGCGACATCACGACGCAGTTCCTCAATTGGTGCTGCGCACGACTGGCAGCGCAGGGAAAGACGGCCTTGTTGCTCGTGTGGGACAATGCCAGTTGGCACATCAGCAAGGCCGTGCGGACGTGGATCACGGCGCACAATCGGACGGTCAAGCAGCGCGGGGAAGGGGTACGGATCGTGGCCTGTCACTTGCCGAGCAAGAGTCCGTGGCTGAACCCGATCGAGCCCAAATGGCGACATAGCAAGCGCTGGATTATCGAACCGTCCCGCCTGCTGAGTGCGGAAGAAATCGCGGTACGGGTTTGTGCGAGTTTCGGGTGTGTCCATGAGCCTCACCTGATGGTGATCGAAGAGGTCTCCTGATGATACACTAGCGTCGCGTTCGGTGTCCATCAGGCCGATGATCGGCGGCAGGTCGCCGCCGAGCGGCTTGGCGCAATCGCCCGGTTCGACGATCAGCGCGCATCTCGCCGCGCCCACCGATCCGCGCATTGATCGGCCAAAGGAGTATCGACTCCGCGACATCATTAGACGTTGGTCACAGTGAACTCGATGTGCGCGCGATCCGGCTCGATCTCGCCGCTCTTGAGATCGATCACCACCGTCTCCACCGTCCCGAACGGGATCGTTACGGTGGTATCCGCGTGGGCGTCCACCTCGTTGTCGTCGTCA
>JBBSFO010000958.1:0-1556 GCA_038238655.1 Thermomicrobiales bacterium
CCTCACCATCGCCGCCCTCGCCAAACTCGCCGAGCAGAACGCGCCGCGTGCCATCGCCGACTGGGCACAGTTGCGCGCCCCCACCCTCGCTGACCTCTTCGGCCTTGATCGCCCGACGAACTGAACGCGCTGATCTCCTTCTTGAATAGCAGGCAGCAGGCAGCGAGCGGGGGGCGGTGAGCAGTTACGCGGGGTATCGGGCGAGCAGGGCTGTTGCAAAGTCTGGGTGCGGTAAGTGAGTGACAAGAAACACCTTTCTTCGTATGGTTGCGGTGCTGAATCGTGACCACGCAAAGAAAGGTGTTGCCATGCAGTCTACCATGCCCGCGCTTGCCGTTGCCCTGCCCACGACTCCCTTCCTCTTCAGCCCGACTTCCCTCTACGCACGCCTCCTTACTCTCACCGATCACCGCGATCCGCGCGGCATCCGCTATCCCCTCGCCATGCTCCTCACCATCGCCGCCCTCGCCAAACTCGCCGAGCAGAACGCGCCGCGTGCCATCGCCGACTGGGCACAGTTGCGCGCCCCCACCCTCGCTGACCTCTTCGGCCTTGATCGCCCGACGATGCCGCACCCGACGACCTGGAATCGGGTCTTCGGTGCGGCAGTTGATCCGCAGCAGTTTGCTGCGGTTGTGGCAGACTTTCTCACCGCCGCGACGACCCTGCCGCCGCGTGGCACGCGCAAACGGCGACGGGGGATGATCGCCCTCTGTCTGGACGGCAAGACGTTGCGCGGCACGATCCCGGCGGGGATGACACGCGGGGTGCATCTTTTGGCAGCGTATCTCCCCGCACAAGGGATCGTGCTCATTGAAGTGCTGGTCGAGGGCAAGGAGAACGAGATCGTCACCGCCCGGACCGTCCTCTCGCTCGTCGACGTGCGGGGCTGCGTCGTGACGGGTGACGCGATGTTCGCCCAGCGCGACCTCTCGCGGCAGATTCGGCGCACGGGGGGCGATTATCTCTGGTGTGTCAAGGAGAATCAGGAGACGCTCTACGACGAGATCGCCACCCTCTTCACCACGCCACCCCTGCCCGCATTGCCGGATGATTTCACCGTCGCCACGAGTCTGGACACCGCGCACGGGCGGTACGAGGGGCGGCGACTGACGGCGAGCAGCCTGCTCGGGGGCTACAGCGACTGGCCCGCCGCCGAGCAAGTCTTCCGACTGGAGCGGCGCACGTTGCAGGGAGATGGGACATGGCGGGAGAGCGTGGCGTATGGGATCACCAGTTTGCCCCGCGCGGTGGCGGATGCGGAGCGACTGCTGGCCTTGGCACGCGGGCATTGGGGAATCGAAAACGGTTTATTTTATCGCCGCGATGTGACCTTGGGCGAAGATCGCAGTCTGTTACGGCGAGGGCACGGGCCGCAGGTGTTGGCGACCCTCAACGATCTGACGGTCGGACTCCTGCTGCGGGAAGGGCACACGAATGCGGCGGCAGGGCGACGCATCTACGCCGCCTTCCCACAGCACGCTTTCCACTTACTTACCGCTGCCTGACTTTGCAACAGCCCTGGCGTCTCTCGGGTGCATCTTGCGCTCCTGACG
>JBBSFO010000959.1:0-1544 GCA_038238655.1 Thermomicrobiales bacterium
CCTTGCCGCGCTCCGCCGCCGCAATGGCAAGCGCCGCGTGTGTCTCGGATGGCGTGCAGATGTCCACGGCGTCAACGTCCGGTGAGGCGAAAATCGCCGCCGCGTCGGTAGACCATGTGGCCCCGATTCGCGCTGCGAGTGATTGTGCGCGACCAGCATCCGTGTCCACGACATGCGAGACGCACGCGCCTGGGATACGGGCATAGGCGGCGGCGTGATCCTGTGCGATGCCGCCGGCGCCGATCAAGGCAATGGAGCATGTCATGCGCGTGGCTCCGCGATAACGGGCGTGACGAGCGTGCCGAGCCCCTCGATCCATGCCTCCATCCGGTCGCCCGGTTGCAGATAGGTTTGCGTCGTCGCGCCGACGCCGGAGGGCGTGCCGGTGAGGATGATGTCGCCCGGTTCGAGCGTCATGAACCGGGTGCAGAAGGCAATCGTCTCCGCGACGGTGAAGATCATATCCGCGGTGGACGCTTCCTGCCGCACGACGCCGTTCACGCTCAGGCGCATCGCGAGCGCTTGTGGATTCGGCACGTCGTCGGCGGTAACGATAGACGGTCCCATCGGCGCGAAACTGTCCGGCCACTTGCCATTCAGCCAATCGAAGAATGCCATGCGCGGCGTCACCTCGCCCCGCTCGATGCCCCAGTCAATTACGCGGCCGGAGATGTCATTCGCTACGAGATACCCGGCGACGACGCCGAGCGCGGCGGCGGCGTGTACCTGCTTGCAGCGCCTGCCGATGACGACGCCGAGTTCAAGTTCGTAGTCCATCGCATCGGAGATTTCCGGCGCATAGACCGGCTCTCCCGCCGCAATGATCGAGGTGGAGGGCTTGAGAAAAAGGAGCGGCACGGCATTCGTCTTTTGCACGTCAGCAACCTTGCTTTCGCGCACATGCTCCTGGTAATTCCCGGCGAGAGCAAGCAGCTTCGGCGGGCGGCGGAGCGGCGCGCGCAGCCGGACGGAATCGAGCGGCACCGATTGTCCCATCGTCGCTGCCCGTGCCCGTTCGAGCCAGTCCTCGCCGCTTTCGAGCAGGCTCAGGAGATCGCCACTGCCGATGTCGTGAACGCGCGCGGCCCCGCTATCGCCGCTGAGGATGCCATGCCGCAGTTGACCATTGACCTCATAACTAATCAGTTTCATACCATCCTCCTGCCGTCCCGACAGATGACGCGTGCACTCCTTGATTGACAGCCCAATCGGCCAGTCCTAGGATGTCCTACAACTCGTGCAACAAGTATAGTGGGCATGAGAAGGGGAATGCAAGCATGACGATCACCGAGCCGCTACGCGCTGAAACAATTTACCGCGCGGCACAAGAGCGCATCAAGCAGTACATCGTCGCGCATGACTTGAAGCCCGGCGACGCGATCCCCACCGAGATGGTATTGGCGCGAGACCTGGGCATCAGCCGCAACTCATTGCGGGAGGCGCTAAAGGCGCTTGCCACGTCCGGCATTGTGGAGACACGGCACGGGCTCGGCACGTACGTCGGGCGGGCATCGCTCGCACCGTTGATCGATGGGATGGCGTTC
>JBBSFO010000960.1:0-1543 GCA_038238655.1 Thermomicrobiales bacterium
CAACCATTGCGACCGCGCTGGCGATGGGCGTAAAAATCAAGATGGTGACGGGCGATGCCCTGGCCATCGCCAAGGAAACCGCCAAAAAGTTGGACATGGGCGCGAACATCCTCGATGCCAGCATTCTGGGAGACCCAAAGCAGCAAGCGTCCGCGGCGATGGCCGGTGCCATCGAAAAGGCCGACGGCTTCGCGCAAGTGTTCCCCGAACACAAATTTTACATTGTGGATGTCCTGCAGAAGCGCGGCCACATCGTTGGCATGACGGGCGACGGCGTAAACGACGCCCCCGCCCTGAAGAAGGCCGACTGCGGCATCGCGGTGTCGGGCGCGACCGACGCGGCGCGTGCAGCGGCGTCCATCGTGCTGACGACGACGGGTCTATCGGTGATCATCGACGCGATCAAAGAGAGCCGGAAGATCTTCCAGCGGATGAATAGCTACGCGATCTACCGCATCGCGGAGACCCTGCGCGTGTTGTTCTTCATGACGCTCGCGATCCTCGTCTTCAACTTTTTTCCGGTGACGGCGGTGATGATCGTGATGCTGGCGTTGCTCAACGACGGCGCGATCCTGTCGATTGCCTATGACAACGTGCATTACAGGAATAAGCCCGAGGCCTGGAACATGCGCGTTGTGCTCGGGATCTCCACGACACTGGGCGTCATCGGGGTCGTGGCGGCGTTCGGGCTGTTTTATCTCGGCGAGCGTGTCTTTAATCTCGACCGTGCGCACGTCCAGACGCTGATGTATTTGAAGCTGTCCGTGGCCGGACACCTGACGATCTTCCTGGCGCGCACGCGCGGCCCGTTCTGGTCCATCCGCCCCGCCCGGGTGCTCTGGATCGCCGTGCTCGGCACGCAAATGCTGGCGACGCTGATAGCGGTGCTTGGAGTGTTTATGACCCCCCTCGGTTGGGGATGGGCTCTCTTCGTCTGGGGGTATGCGCTGGCGTGGTTCCTCGTAACTGACCGCGTAAAACTGCTCGCTTATCGAGTGCTCGACCGAACGAAGCCGACGTCATCGGCCAAGGCGTCCTCGATTTGACGCCGCCGATTGCGAGCGGAGCCGGTGAACGGTACGAGCGGCGGGACCAGCCGGACGGTTGAGTGGATCAGGATTGGGACCGGCGGAGCGCGATTCAGAAACTTTCGGCGGGACGAACGAAGGCGGCGCGCGCGTCACTTCGAGTCCCATGCGTGCCTCGCGCCCTGCTCGGCGCGTGCAATCGAGGGAATGAACATGACGATCGATTCGGAGGATTTTCGTGTGCGGCCCGGCGCCGAGGTCAACCTCCGCGAATGGCCGACGCGGGTGAAGTCCTTTTGCCGGTCGAAGAAGCGTTATCGAAAACTCCTGGGGAAACACGTTGAGGCGTTGAGTTCGTTGCAACGCCTTCACTACGCCTCCGGCCGCGACGCGTTGCTGCTGATTTTTCAGGGGATGGACGCCGCCGGCAAGGATGGCGCCATCCGGCACGTCATGTCCGGGGTCAATCCGCAAGGATGCGAGGTGCTCAGTTTCAAGCAGCCGAGCGCCGAGGA
>JBBSFO010000961.1:0-1541 GCA_038238655.1 Thermomicrobiales bacterium
GTACGGCCCGGCCCGCGCGGGCGATGTCCGCATCTCCCGCCTGTCGAATGAGCGACTTATCCGGCAGGGCCTCTGGCGACCCGAATATACCCTCGCGCAGGGCCTCGCCGCGATGGTCGCCGCCCGCATGGCGAGCGTTTCGGCATAGGGCTACTTCGATAACGCTACGAAGTCTGATGCGGGATACGGGCGGCGATGCGGACGGCATCATCCTTCGAGAGCAGCGATTCGAGGCGGTAGATGATGCCGTCCTGTTCCCAGAGCAGCGTATTGCCGGCGATGCGCGTTTGCTCGAATTGCACGCTGCCGTTCGCCTCCTGATAGGCGAAGGAGCGCAAGCCGCCCTCGATCCAGTAGCCCGGCACGCCATTAATCGTCACCGGCTCGATGCGTGAACTCGCGGGGACGCCCTTCTGGAAGAGTCCCGCGCTGAGACCTCCCCGGAACTCCTGGATGAGCAGCCCGATGTCCGTCCCCGCGATCGCGGGGAGGCCGGGGCGCACGGTGTACACCAGTGATACCCGGCCTGCCGCCGGTGGCTGGCCGATGGAGATTGCGTCCGGCGTGCGATAGTCCGGCAGGTCCGGCACGCCGACCATGAACCCCAGGCGCGCCTGTGCTTCCGGTAGTGTCGTCGCGGCGCCCAATTCGGCGCGCCCGTTGCGGTTGTCAGGTGTGGGCGGGGGTGTTGCCGTCCCGATGGGTGCGGCGGTCGGGGTCGGCGCGATAGTGGCGGTTGGGGTGGGCACGGCGGTCACGACGATGATCGCGACATTCGACAAACCGAGCCGCCGCGCGATGCCTTTTCGCACGGGCGGCAGTGCGCCGAGCAGCAGCACGACGACGAGTAGGAGCGCAAGCGAGATGGCGAACCGTCGCCATGTGGGCGCAGGCGGCAGCCACCACCGCCCGCGCGGCGCGGATTGCATCGCGATGCGCGTGCGGACAGACGTGCCGAGGTCCGGGGTCGGTGGATACGCGAGATTCCCACCCAGGTCGCGCAGCGCGCGTTCCAGTACGGGATCGGTGAATTGCTGCTCGTGTTCAGCCATTCTCCAGCCCCCCCAGATCATCATCGGTGATGCCATCGGCCCGGAGCGCCGTGCGGAGCCGCCCGAGTGCGCGCGAAAGACGTGATTTGACCGTGCCCCGCGCGACCGCGAGCGCAGTCGCCATCTCGGCTTCGGAAAGATCGAAGAAGTACCGATAGGCGATGACGAGTCGGTCGTCCGCACGGAGGTGGTTGATTGCCCGGAAGAGTGCGTCCTGCTGTTCGGCACGGAGCGCCATCGCCTCGGGAGATGGCGCGGCATCGTCGTCGCGGGAGCGCGCGATTGCCCGGAGCGCGAGGCCGGCACGCCGACCGACCGCCTTGCGCCGATTGCGCGCCTCGTTGGCGACGATGCGGAGGAGCCACGGGCGGAATGGCGCATCCGACCGGAAGCGGTGAAGGGCGGCCCACGCTTTGACAAATGCCTCCTGCGTCGCTTCCTCCGCCTCCGTCGCCGTGCCGGTGATCAGATAGGCCGTGCGGAAGGCAA
>JBBSFO010000962.1:0-1531 GCA_038238655.1 Thermomicrobiales bacterium
CGCTGCTCCATCACCTTCGGGAAGTCGCTTGGTTGCAATTCGAGGCGCGCGATCTCGCCGTGGTGCCGCACGCGGAAACCCCGGAAACCGAGGACACGCAGATATGCCTCCGCCTGCCCGACCTGATCCAATTTCTCGATGGTGATGAACGTCCCATGCGGGATGCGCGACGAGAGACAGGGGTGCGACGGCTTGTTCCATGTCGGCAAGCCCAACGCGCCGGAGATCGCGCGGATGTCCGCCTTGTTCATCCCCGCCTCCTGCAAAGGGGAGCGAATATCGCGCTCCTTACCCGCATCCATGCCGGGGCGGAACTCCCCGAGATCGTCCACGTTCGAGCCATCCACGACCACGGCGTAGCCCCGCTCCCGCGCGATGGGCGTCAGTTTGTCCCATAGTTCGCTTTTGCAGAAATAGCAGCGGTTGACGGGGTTACTGATGTAGTTCGGGTCGTCCATCTCCTCGGTACGAATTTCGAGGTACGGGATGCCGATATGCGCGGCGATCTTTGGGCACTCGTTCGCTTCCTCGACCATCAGGGAAGGCGAGATGCCCGTCACGGCCAGCGCGCGATCGCCGAGCGCATCGTACGCCGCCCGAGCGATCAGCGTCGAATCCACGCCGCCGCTGAAGCCAATCAGCACCGATCCCATCTCGACAAAAAGTGCGAGCAATCGGTCGTATTTCTCCCGGAGTTCCGGCACGAGGTCGTGCAGCGGTGGTGCGGCAGTTTGCATGATCCCTTGCGCTCCTGTAGATGGTCAACGATTCACATAAAAACGACGGTAGCACCCGGTCTGTAGGCTGTCAACGCAGGGAGGTTCGGGGGTTCGAAGTTCGGAGTATGAGACCTCAACATCGCACTTCGATCCCCGAACCCCGCGCGACTCATGACGTTGGCGCGGCGATGAGATAAGCGAAGTTCTTTGTGTACATACCGTCGCGCTGGGTGGTGAAGCCGTGGCGTTCCAGTAGCCAGCGGATGTCGTCGAGCGTGTAGCGGTTGAACTCCGCGAAGCGCTGATAGCAGAAGGCTTCGGGATCGTTCGCGGGTGCCGCCTGTGACGATCCGCTCTCGATTGCGGTTCGCGCTTGCGCCCAGAATTCATGGAAGTCGGCCATCGAGGAGCGCACCCAGCCCGTCATCACGAACGAACCGCCGGGCCGTAACGCGCCGTGCATCGTCGCGAGCAGGTGGCGCGGGTCCGCCAAAAAATGGAAGAAGAAATGCGCCGCGATCACGTCGCACGACTGCGGCTTGAGCGCGAAATCGGGCGCGCCGACATCCGCGCTGTGCCATTTCGCATGTTTGAGGCCGAGGCCGCGCGCCGCGTCCAGCATCTTCGCGTCGCGGTCATACCCCGCGAGCGTGGCGTCGGACCGGAGCGTCGCGACATCGCGCAGCCACAGCCCCGGCCCGCAACCGAGGTCCACGACATGCGGCTTTTCGCCGAGGGACGCAATTGCTTCCGCCGCGATGATCGCGCGCACGTCCGCAGGGATGCGGTTCTCGTAGGATTGCGTCATCATC
>JBBSFO010000963.1:0-1530 GCA_038238655.1 Thermomicrobiales bacterium
CGCCAGCAGTGTCAGCATGACCGCCGCGACTGCGACGAAGCTGCCTATGGCCCGGCCTTTCGGTGCGCCGGAGGGTTGCGGCGCGGCGATAATCGGCGTCGCGCTGCCATTCGGCGCGATGGCGGCGACGCGCGGTTGGCTGTCCGCCGTGGCGGTCGCGACGGAGGTGATTTGTGTCGGCACGGCGATTGGGGCATCGGTCGCGGCAAGCGTTGGGGTGGAGGCCAGCGTCGGTGGTGCTGCCGTGGGCTGCACCGCCGACTCGACCTGAGCCAGGGTCACGGTGGGGAGATCGTTGTCGCCGCTCGTCCACGACCAACCGTCCACATCGCCGTCGTGGAGGACGCGATTGCCCGCGCCGAGGTTGGAGTTGCGCCACGAGCCGTCTGCGTTACGCAGGTAGTAATGCCAGTAGAACGAGGGGCTGCCGTAGGACTTGCAGAAACAGTCTTCCTGCGGCGACGTGCATCCCTCGCCATCAATCGAGCAAACCGCCGTGCCGAACGAGCCGCCAACCGCGACGTTGAGCGCGAGGCCGGATTTTTGCAACGCCTCCGCGCCGGTGAGGTGGTCGCTCGTCAGTGGGACATACGCGTACAGGATGCGTCCGTCGCTGTGTCGCACGATAATCCCGACCGCCCCTGCCGCCCGCGAATGTTGCACTGTCCCACCAGTCAAGGAAATGAGGATCAGCAGTGCGGCGAGCAGAACTTTCAGGCCGCTGGAGTCGCGAGGTGTCCTGGCCTCCTGGCCCCCTTCCCTCGAAAGGAAGGGGGAGATATTTGGTGACAGAAGCCGGGATGACATGGAGGAACTCCTATGCCGCGAGCAGCAGGCCATCCGTCATGGACGAAAGCGATGGACTGATCGCCGGAAACGCGACGCCGTTGACGGCGGGGATGGCTTGGACGGTGGCGAGCAGGTTGTCGTCGGATGCGGACTTCTGAAAAGGAAACGCACCACTCGGGTTCTGGAGGGCAACGAGCGCGGTGCGCGTGCGGGTGATCTCGCTCGGATTGGCGCGGGCGGCGATTTTCGCTTGCAGGACATAGGCGGTGCTGTTCGCGTCGCCGTCGCCACTCTTGCCGTCGAAGGGATAGAGGTTGCTCGATTGCCGCGTTCCCTCCATGTAGGCCATGCCGCGCGTTGTCGCGTCGCCGCCCTGCCCACTGGCGACCAACGCCTGGACAACGAGCGCGGTCGTGTTCGTGTCGCTCGTTCCCTTGGCATCGAAGCCCCAGCCGCCGTCCACTTGCTGCGCGCGAAGCAGGACCCCGCTATCGAGTTGCTTCGCCGCATCCGGCGACTTCGCGATGGCCTGCGCGAGGACGACCAGGGCATGGATGAAGTACGAGTTACCGTAGACTCCGTCCGAATTCTTCCCTGTACTGCTGAGGGCGACGAGGTCTGCCCCGCCGAACGACGAGGCGTTCTCCCCGATGTTCGCGGCGACCAGCAGATACTTCGCTGCGGAGCCGGTGTTCAAACCGGGCGCACTCGTGTGGAGATAGTCGAGCAGACTTGTGCCGC
>JBBSFO010000964.1:0-1524 GCA_038238655.1 Thermomicrobiales bacterium
CGGCGCTCCATTTGCTCCGGCGCGACCTCCATCCGGCGACGCACTACATCAGCGAGTACGCCGTTGGTCGGTACGGGCTGGTGATGTCGAGCGCGTTGGTCATCCTCGGGATCGGCACCGTCGCACTGTCGCTCGTCATCCCTGCAACGATGGAGCGCGCATGGCTCGTGCGGATCGGGGCCACCGTGCTGTTTCTCTCCGGCCTCGGCACGATCCTCACCGGCCTGTTCCGCACGGATGTTGATGGACGTACGCCCACTGTTGCCGGCGCGATCCACGGACGGGCGGCGTTTATCGCCATTTTGTTCGAGGCGGTCAGCGTGCTGATCCTGACTGCCGCGTTCTTTCGCGACGGTCGGTGGCGATCTTTCCGTCTGGTTTCGCTCGTCTTCTCCATTGTCGTTGTCATCAGCGGCGCCTTGCTGCCGACACTGCCGCGCGGCACGGGCGAGCGGATACTGGTTTACACGCTGGTTCTCTGGCTGTTCGTCGCCGCGCTTCGCGTGCGCGCCGCTAACGCATTAGCGGAACGCCGGTAGGACTTTTTCGATGAATAACCGCATATCCGTCGTGTCCGACCAACCGGCGAACGAGAGCGCGAAGTGGTCGAAGCCGAGGGCGTGCATCTCGTGGATGCGCTCGACGAGGGCGGCGGGTTCGCCGGCGAAGGGCGGGCTGTCGCTCTCCGTTTTCGACCCAGCGTGCCGCTCCGCCGCCGCGCGGGATTCCGCGAGGTAGACGGTCATCGGATAAATCTTGCGGATCGTCCCGTAGTCCCTCCCGACATCCTTGCAGTGCTGCTGGAGTACCGCCATCTTGTGCTGAATAACGTCCGTGCCGCGCGAATAGGTGAGCCACCAGTCGCCGTGCTCCGCGACGGCACGAAGGAGATACTTTTCGCCGTCGCCGCCGATCATCACGGGTGGCACGGGATCGGGCATCGGCTCGCAGTAGGCATCTTTCACCTGATAGTACACGCCATTGTAGTTGGCGGGCCGCTCGGTCCACATCGCTTTCATCACCTGGATGCCCTCGACCATCTGCGCGATGCGGACGCGGGCGGAGGGGAACTCATAGCCGTACGCGCGGTACTCGTCTTCGAGCCAGCCCGCTCCGTAGCCCATGATCAGTCGCCCGCGACTAAACGTTTGCAGACTCGCCGCCATCTTGGCAAGCAGTGGGGGATGGCGGTACGAGTTGCCGATCACGACCGTGCCGAGCGTCTGCGTCGGGTAACGCGCCGCCAACCAGGTCAGATGCGTCCAGCATTCCATGCGGAACGTGTCGCCGCGCATGAAGTGGTCGGAAATCCAGAAGGTGTCGAAGTGCTGGCTGGCGAGATCACAGACCTCGTGCAGATCGCGCACATACGTCGCGCCGTCAATCGTCTCGATACCGCGATCCCCGCTCGGCGGGTTGTAACCAAATTCGATCCGCGCCGTCGCCATTTTCGTCTGCTCCTTCGTCGTATATCATCGGTGGCGGCGGGCTTCAGCCTGCCGAACGTCGCTGCGGCAGGCTGAA
>JBBSFO010000965.1:0-1519 GCA_038238655.1 Thermomicrobiales bacterium
ATGCTCGCCGATCTTATTTGTACTCCTTGGTGCTCTTGGTGTCTTGGTGGTTCGATCCCCGCCTTGTTGACACTGTTGCTGATTGAGAGGAGTACCGTGTGGTGAAATTGTCGGTGCTGGTCGAGGGAGCGCATGGGCTGACGTGGCCGCGCTGGAAGGAATTTGTCGCGACGACGGAGCGGCTGGGCTACACGGGGCTGTACGGCTCCGATCATTTCACGCTCGCCGGCGACCCGCCGGACAAGGACTCGCTGGAATTGATGATGTCGCTCGCCTACGCCGCCGACCGCTCGGAGCGGCTGCAACTCGGGCAACTCGTCTCGCCCGTCTCGTTCCGCGACCCGGTGATGCTGACGCGGCAGATGCTCGCGCTCGACGATCTGAGCGGCGGGCGGATGGTCTTCGGAATCGGTGCGGGCTGGAATGTCCGGGAGCACGCGATGTTCGGCTACCACCTCGGCGACATCAAGACGCGGATGGACCGCTTCGCGGAATCACTAGAGGTGATCACCCGCCTGATGCGCAGCAACGAACCTGTCTCCTACTCCGGCGCCTATTATCACCTCGAAGACGCGACGCTCCTGCCGCGCCCGCAGCGGCATAGCGGCCCGCCGCTGCTGATCGGCGGCGGTGGCCCGAAGCGAACGCTCCCCCTCGTCGCGCGCTACGCCGACATCTGGAACGCCGTAATGGTCTCGCCGGAGGTGATGGAGGAAAAACTGACGCTGCTTGATGCGCTGATCGAAAAGGCGGGTCGCCAGCCGGGCGATGTTGCCCGCACACTGATGACGCCGGTGTATTGCGGCCGCACCACCGCCGAACTCGCGCATCAGGCGAGCGGCCGTCGCGCCGCCCCCGCCCTTGCCAATCTTTCCGCCGAGGAATTGGTGGAGCAGCAGCGCGGTCGGAACGCGATCGTCGGCACACCGGACGAAGTGATCGCGCGCATCCGCGTCTACGAACGCCTGGGCGTCGAGGAAATTATGGTCCAGTGGTTCGCCCAGGACGATCTCACCGCCCTACAAGTCATCGCGGAAGAGGTCATGCCAAACGTCGCGGGTTAACGAGGGAAGCCGGGGAGAACCGCAGAGGACGCAGAGGGAAGAGAGAATAGGGGAGAAGAAAATACGTCCAATCTCTCCTCATTTATTCCTCTGTGTCCTCTGCGCTCTCTGCGGTTCTCCCGGCTTCTGTCTTATCCGTCGCGGTCGCGGACGCCGCCGATCAGGAAGGAATCCGTGGCGTGGAGGCGGCGGTTTGGGCGTGGCGCCGATGAGACGGTGATGTTTTCCGCCTTCGGCACACTCGTTGGGGCAAGTTCGGAAGCGAAGACGGGCACCGGCACGCCCGGTTCCTCGCCGGGGAGCGCGAAGTCGAGCAGGACGGCATAGACCGTCTCACCGCCCGCCGCATCGCCCGGCCCCTCGCTGCCGGCGATCTCGCCCATCCGGCCCTCGTACGGATTTGGCACACCCGGCTCGGACTTGATGAGGACACGCGTTCCCGGCTCGAAGCGCCG
>JBBSFO010000966.1:0-1507 GCA_038238655.1 Thermomicrobiales bacterium
AACGACGAGATCGCTCGTCGGTTGGATGCGGCTCAGATCCACCGACGGGAAGTTCTCGGTCAATCGCCCATGCGCGTCCGGCCCACGGTTCGTCGTCAGCACAAGCCCGAATGGTGCGGACGCGGCAACGTCTGCCACCGGCGGCAGGGTGACGGGCCGCATGCGCGCCTTGCCCGTCGCGGTCGAGAAACGATTCACGAACAGGATCGGCGTGCCCGCATTGTCCGCCGAGGGGACGGGCCACTGCATGCCGCTGTCCCAGTCGAGCCGTTGATGCGACAGCCCCGCATAGGACGGGACGTTCGCCGCGATGGCGCCGAACACATCCGACGCGTCGCCATAGCCGAAGTCCGTGCCCATCAGACCGGCAAGATCGTTCAAGGCATCCCAGAGTGGCCGACTGCCACCGAACGGTACGAGCGCTGGGCGCAGGAGTTGCACATGGCGGTCCACATTCGTCAGCGTTCCCTCCACTTCCGTCCAGGTCGTCGCCGGGAGGACGACATCGGCACGCTTCGCCGTCTCCGTCTTGAAGAGACTATGCACGACGAGGAAATCCAGCCGTTCGAGGTCCTGTGCCGCGTCCGCCGCGATCCGCTCATCGGGATCGCCCGCCGGATCGAAGCCGGACAGGAGCGCGGCGCGGATTGCGCCCGACTTGATGGCGGCGGACATCTCGCCCAGTGCGATGCCACCAACGGCCGGCACGCAGTTGACATCGAGCACGCCCTGATCGTTCGTGCCATCGCGCAATGGCCAGACACCACCACCCGCGCGCCCGATATTCCCGGTCAGCACGGCGAGGTTGATCACCGCAGTTGCGGCGTCCTCGCCATTCGCGAGGCTTGTGATGCCAGCGCCGAAGAAGGCCACCGACGGGGGATAGATACCCGATTCCGGCGGCGGATTGCGGACGTAGCCGCCCTTCGTGTAGAGACGGGCCGCGCGCTCAATCTCTGCCGCTGGCACGCCACAGCGCTCCGCTGCGATCTCCGGCGTCATGTCGCGCACGCTAGCGAGCCAGTCCTCGTAGCCCTCAGACCGCTCGGCAACGAAGTTTGCGGCGTGCAGATGCTCCGTCGTGATGACATTCGCCATCGCGAGCAGTGCAGCGGTCTCCGTGCCGGGATGCACCTGGAGCCAGACGGTCGCCACTTCGCAGAGATTATTCCAAGTCGGGGAAATCATCACCATCCGCGCGTCGCGCGTGCGCGTGGCGATATGGAGATCGTACGACAATACCGGATGCGTCTCCGGCATGTTCGTGCCGACGACGAGGAACATCTTCGCGTCGAGCAGTTCCGCTTTGCTGTTCGTCACGCCCGTCTCGCCAAAGGCGGCGTGCATCGCCCGGTCGCCCGCCGCATGCTGCTCGCGCCCGACGACATCCACATGTGGGGACGCCATGACGTCCCGCGTGAACTGCGCGAGAACGAAGGCATCCTCGTTGGTGAGCGTCGGCGCGGAGACGGCGGCAAACGTGCCATCCCGATAGGCCGCAAGGCGA
>JBBSFO010000967.1:0-1504 GCA_038238655.1 Thermomicrobiales bacterium
CGCTCGCACTCGATTGTTGACCCGGACGCGGTGTACGACTGAGGTAATTCACTCCCAGCCAAATTGGCGGATCAGGAAGCCGCTGCCGACGTGAAGGACAATCGGACTGCCGTGCGGGCAGACGGTCGGGCTTTCGGTCGCACCGAGGCGGCGAAGAAGGTCGTGCATCGCGTCCGGCGAGAGTGGGCGACCGCGCCGCACGGCGGAGCGGCAGGCAAGGGCGGTGCAGAGGCGGTCGCTCCAGGCGTCACTGTCATCTTCCGCGCCATCGTCCGCCTCGGCGAGCGCGTCGAGCAGGAGCAGGCCGAGGCATTCCGCACCGGCAAGTTCGGTGGGAACGGAGCGGAGCAAAAACGTGTTGCGCCCCCATTCCTCGCATGCCACGCCAACTGCGGCGAGATCGGGCATCCGCTCCGTCAGGCGGCGCGCATCGGCGGGCGAAAGCACGAGGACGAGGGGTTCGACGCCATCGTCGCGCTCCGTCTCGTGACGAGTCCGCGCGCGGAGATGCTCGTAGATTACCCGCTCGTGCGCCCGGTGCTGATCTACGAGGTATAGCCCGTCCGCCCCCTCTGCGAGGATCAAACGATCCTCCAACTGCCCGACAATCCGCAGCGCCGGGAGATTACTCTCCGGCACCAGTGTCTCGACCATTGGCAATGGCGACTGATCGCGCATCCTATTGAGGGAGAGTACGTCGTGCATTTCTCCCCCTCCCGCGCTGGGAGGGGGCAGGGGGGTAGGCAAAAAAGAGAAATCCGCATCGTCCGGCGGGAGTGCGGGCAGGCGACCGAGAGTCGCACGGCACGCGTCGGCCAGCGCGTTGCCGAGGGCGGCGGTGTGCAACAGGCGCACTTCCGCCTTCGCTGGGTGGATATTGACATCCACCGTATCGGGCGGGACGGTGAGGTGCAGCACGGCGAGGGGATGCCGCCCGCGCGGCAGGAGCGGCCGGTACGCCGCCTCGAACGCCGCAGCGAGGGGCGGGCACTTCACACAGCGTCCGTTGACGATCAATGTCACCGCCGCACGGCTCGGGCGCGAAACGGCGCGGTCGCCGATCACGCCCCTGATGGTTCCTTCGGAGATCGTCGCGGCGAGTGGGAGCAAATGCGCGGCGACCGCAGGGCCGTACAGTGCGGCGGTGGCGTCTGCGAGCGCGCCATTGCCCGGCGTGCGGAAGGCGGTATGACCGTCAAAAGCGAGTGTGAAGGTGACGGCAGGGTGGGCGAGAGCGAAGCGACGCACCGTTTGGCCGATCTGCTGCGCCTCGACGCGTGGTGTGCGGAGAAAGCGGCGGCGGGCGGGAAAGGCGGCGAAGAGGTCGCGCACCGTCACCGTCGTGCCCCGACTGCGCGCCCGTTTGCTTTGCTCGATGATCTCGCCGTGCCGTAGATGCAAGACGATCCCGGCGGCGGCGCCATCTGTCGCGGTGTGCATGAGCACATCGGCGACTGCCGCAATCGCGGGGAGCGCTTCGCCCCGGAAACCGAGCGTGCGGACG
>JBBSFO010000968.1:0-1504 GCA_038238655.1 Thermomicrobiales bacterium
AAGGAAGACGGGGGATGCGCTGGTGGCGGGAGCGAGCGACCGGGGTGATCGCGTTACGGCTGGCGATCCTCAATGACGAGTGGGATCAGCGCGTCTGCGAAACACACGCGGCCTGACCGATCACTTATGAGACGCTTCCAACGCGCACCGTGAATTATAAACGGTCGGCAACAAAATTCGACGAGATGAGGAACGATTCGCTAATCCGAGCCGCCGTCCGCGAAGGCGGAAGCGGCAAAAGGCGCGGCCTGCGGGAGGCCGAGGAGCGGCAGTTTCTCGGTGGGGAGAATGCGCGCGTAGGCCCGGAGTAGTTCTGTACCGCGTCGCTCCCACGAAAAGTCTTGCAATGCGATCGTGCGCCCGGCGAGGCCCGTGCGGCGTGCGGTTGCCGGGTCTGCCAAAAGCGCGATGATTCGTTCCGCGAGGCTACCCGCGTCCCCGCGCTTCGCGAACGTCGCACGATCACCGAGAATTTCCCGCGAGGCGGGGGTATCGAAGGCAACAACAGGTAGCCCGGTGGCGAGATAATTGAAAATCTTCTGGTTGCCCTCGGTTTCCGAGAGTTTCGGTGCGACCGCGATATCGCCGAGCGCGAGATAGCGGTGGGCATCCAGATAGGGTATTTGACCGGGCAGGCTGACGCGATGCGCGATCCCAAGCCGTTCGGCAAGTACGCGGTACCGCTCATTACCAGGGAAGCCCATGATGAGGAAGAAAGCATTTGGTGCGCGGCGAAGGACATCGGCCGCCGCTTCGAGGAGCATATCCGTGCCCTGATACGGGGCGAGCAGGCCGAGGTAGACGACGACTTTGTCCGTTGGCCGGATGCCGAGTTGGCTACGCAGCAGCGCACGCTCATTCGACGAGAGCGCATCCGGGCGGAAGCGCAGCGTATCAACCGCATCGGGGATGCAGGCGATTTTCTCTGCATGCATGCCGCTATCAGCGCGCAGGCGGCTCGCGGCGTGATGCGTGCTCGTGACGATCATATCCGCCGCGTGATTGATCGTCCGTTCGAGCCGCGCGAGCGGAGCGCGGAGCATGCTCGACGAGCGGAGGAAGCCGTGATCGGTCATTTCGGCGGTCAGACTGCCTTGATAATCGAAAAGCAGCGGCGCATGGTACGCGGCACGGGCCAGTTGCCCGATCAGCGCACCTTCGTGGAGGTGCGCGTGAATAATATCCGGCTTTAAGCGGCGCATCTCGCGCAGCACAACCGCGAAGAGCGCGGCATCCAGATAGAGTTTGTGGCGCGTCGTGCCGACGACGACACGCTTGCGCCACGGGATGTCAATACTTCGCTGAATCGTAATTCCGGGGACATCGTGCCCGTTGTGGTAGGTGCAGACCGTCACCCGATGCCCGAGGCGCTGGAGAGTGCGGATCTCCTCAAGGGGACGGACATGCGCGCCGTAATCGGCAAAAAACGATGTCGGTGCGATCATGAGCACCGAAAGTGACAATTCCCTAACTCCCTGGTACGGACCGGCACCGCGCCCCCGGC
>JBBSFO010000969.1:0-1500 GCA_038238655.1 Thermomicrobiales bacterium
GTGCGAGACAAAGGAGCGAGACCGTCCCCCGCGCGACGGCGCCGCGCAGGTCAAGACCGAAGCTCTCCGCCTTGAGGTACAGTTGCGCTTCGCTCTCGGTGAAACAGGCGAATAGCCCGGGTTCGCCCGCGCCTGCACCGGCCATGATGTAGTGGAGCGCGGTAAGCGTCTTTCCCGATCCGGGGCTACCCGCGAGGAAAGTGACGGTGCCCCGGTTCAGACCACCGTTGAGCATCGCATCGAGTTCGGGAAGGCCAATAACGGCACGCTCCGGACTGACGGTGTAGTTTGTCGTCCGATAGACCGCTTCGTGACGCGGATAACAGGTGATGCCATCCCCGGTGATCGCGATCGAATGGACGCCATCCAGGTGGTTCATCGCGCGGAGTTTCTGCACTTCGAGATGGCGGCGATGCCGCACGCCCCAGAGGGTATTGTGCAGCCAGATGATACCGTTGGCAACCGTCTGCGCGCCGGAATCGCCCTCGCTTTCCGCTCCCATTTCGAGCGTCACGAGCGTCGTCACCTCGAGGAGCGCGAGGCGTGCGCGCACTTCATAGAGGAACAGGCGCACATCGCGCTCCGAATCCGCGAAGCCAGCGACCCCACGGAAGCCGTCGAGGACGACGACCGAGGCTCCGTGCGCGCGCACAATCTCGATGATGGCATTGGCCGTCGCCGCCAGCCCGTCCTGCAAGATTGTCTGAATACTCAAGAAACGGATGCGGTCGCCAACGAGCGACTCATCGAAAAAGGAGAACTCGCCTAGCGACGCGAGCATCTGCTCGTGCGACTCGGAAAGCGCGGTGAGAATCAGGACACGTTTGCCCTGCCGCGCCTGCTGCACTGCGATCTGCTCGGCAAGGATCGTCTTGCCCGCCCCCGGCCTACCGAGAATTAACACCATTGAACGCAATGGAATACCGCCGCCGAGGATTTCATCCAGCCCCGGAACATGCGTCGGTAGTACAGGAATCACGTGCTACTTCCCTTCCCCGTCCGAGACGCGCCAGTACTACTCCTGTCGCGCGTCCAGGCGTCCGAAAGCCTTGTGCAAGATTGATGCCGGGACGACCTCACCCCCGGCCCCTTCCCGTGTCGGGAAGGGGCCGGGGGTGAGGGCATTATCCCATCTGCGGCAGGATGTCGCGGATGTCGAGGGCGCGGCAGGTCATCATCGGGGTATCGCGCAAGGTATAGGCGCTCGCCTGGGTTTCGCGCAGGGCGGCGACGAGATCGAGGAAGTCTTGCGGAAAGTCGCTCTCGAAGGCGACGACCCATTCCTGATCGTCGAGGCCGAACGAGTAGGTCGTGTTGAGTTTCACCGACGGATACCCCTGGCCGACTTCGATATGCTCGCGCATCATCGCCTGCCGCTCGTCGAGCGAAAGTGCGAACCACGCGCGTGTCTTCACAAAGGGGTAGACGAAGAGATATTTCCGCCCGCCCGGTTCGATGGTCAGGCGGTTCGACTCGCTCTCGCGATCCTTCGGGTCTAGA